>DATKLQ010000463.1:0-2517 GCA_035542335.1 Ignavibacteriaceae bacterium
GGGGTTCCTTCTAAAACGACATTTGCTCCAAACAGCGGTTCACCTGTTTCCGCATCGATAACTTTTCCCGATATTTTTCCTGTTGTTTGGGCCCGGAGTAATACCGGAATTGCAAACACGATAATTATTAACACGATTAAATAATTGGGTCGTATTTTACCGGATAAGTAATTCTTTATCATTTATGCTCCAAAACATTATTTTAAATAACGATTTTGTGTCTGCGATACATTTATCCGCAGATGCTTTTTATAATACAAAAATGGGAGGTAAAAAAATGTTCAGGCTGAAAATGAACAGTAATGTATTTATTCTGCCCGGCGACCTGAAAAGATAATAAAATAAAATCAAAAACTGAGAATGAATTTCAGAAAAAAGTTTTCAATGATATAGTTACTTACTTCTGATAAGGTATTTCAGCAATATCAGGTCAGCTTTTCAAATTTTGACACCTCAGAAAATATTTTCTAACTTTCCTTTTTTATCCCTTAAAAAACCTTTAATAGCTAATTTCTCTAGTGTTCATTTAATACTCATTTCAGCAACAACATCTTTTTAGTTGTCACATTACCGGCACATTCCAGTTTGTATACATACATACCGCTTGGAAGGTCAGCAGCATTAAACCTAACCGTATGAGTTCCGGAATTCTTCCTTTCATTTACTAAAACTGCTATTTGATTGCCTAATAAATTATATACAGAGAGTTTTACCTTCTCGCTCACGGGGATGGTATAAGAAATTTGAGTAGAAGGATTAAAAGGATTCGGATAATTGTCAGATAATTCAAATTTATTCGGAAATTGATTTTCATGTTGACTTACGCTTGTAATTGGTGAGGAAACATCTTTGAAAGATTTCCCCAATCGAAGTTCATCAATATACATTACAAGACCCGTTCTCGCACCTAAATGGCAGGCAATATATGTTATAGCTTTAGTCAGGGCTTTATTCAATGTTGCATCGGCATCATCAGTACTGGGTTCTGTTTTTGGATCAGGGTTTATCCATTGATACACTGTTTCATCGCTGTCATCTCCTGATAATGCAATTTTTATTACCATCCAAACCGGTTCATTATCTACAACTTGCCAATTTGATTGCGCACCGGTAAAATGTAAGTGAAAACTCCAGGTGGTGGGATTATAGTCTTTACCAAAAAGGCCCACCTCGCCTCCATCACCAGGATTCCAAAACGATACACCTTGCCAAGTAGCTGTTATTGAATTTACAGTTTCAATGAGGAAACTTAACCAGATTGCGCTACCGTCATCATATATTGAATCAGCCAATGGACGATAAGCTCTTATGCCAGCATCAGAATAACACTCTCCCTTCAACCTTTTACCTGTAGTTGTAATTTCAACACCAGCAGGTAAATCACCCTCATCCTCAATAGTAAGGGCCGTAGGGTCCCCTTCAAAAACTTCCCATGGGCCTGCCCATCCGTCGACTGCTTCCCCTAAACCGTCCAAAACTCCTGAGTCATAATTAAAGGATTCTTTTACGGATTGAGATAAACCTGAAGAAATCATTAAAAAAGCAACGAAGATACTTTTAAAAAATTTTTCAATACTCATGATTTACTTCCTATGGTAAAAAATTTACAAAATAGTTTATTATATTTCCCCGAAAAATTTGGGAAGCCATATTGACTTCCAGAAACACTTGTATTTTTGCATCTAAACTATAATATTATTTCTTTTAAAATCACTGATACTATTTAAGCAATATTAATTTCCTGGTTGCAGAATAATCATTACTTACAAATCTTGCCAAGTAAAGGCCGCTGGGTAGATTCACTCCATTTTGATTCTTGGCATTCCAGCTTACAGAGTATTTCCCCGGGTTTTTCATTTCATCAACTAAGACAGTTACTAATTGACCAATACCGTTGTATACAGAGATACTGACATTTGCAGTTTGCGGTACCTGATAATCAATTCGAGTCTGCGGATTAAAAGGATTCGGATAATTTTGTGACAATGAATAATCAGTTGGATTCAACTTAGCTGCTTTTACAATGGTCGGTGCGGAACTGATAAGATGTACATTATCCAATCCAAGCCAGGAATTAGCAGTGCCGGTTATATTGTCAAACGAAATACCAAGTTTGTTACCAACAGAAGCCGGGAAGTCCGATGCTTTAAAAGAAACAGAATATTCAGTCATATCACTAGTTAAATCCATAGACTCAACGACAAGATCTACAAAAGAACCTGAAGAGTCTACATAGAATAATTTCATTTCTAATAAAGTACCCAAATAAGTTAAATGAGCATCGACAAAAAGGGAAATTTGCTCACCCGATTCAATAGAGTGATCAGTTATTTGATAAACTGATGTATCGCGTGCCATTAAGAATGCTGTATAAATTCCATCTGTTGGACCGTAGTTCGTTTCCACTCCGGAATCCCATGCTGTATCGGCACTAACCCAGCCTGGAATATCATCAGTTGCGCCAGTCCAAGCCGGATCAGCGCATCCACTATCCCATCCTTTTATTTTACCCACATC
>DATKLQ010000464.1:0-11812 GCA_035542335.1 Ignavibacteriaceae bacterium
GGTGAATGTTGCATCGGGCGGAATAGATGTTCCGTAAATTTCAAAAACAGCTTTACCTAATTTCTGTTCGGCCAATTCGCTTTTCGAAACCAGTAAATTCAGCTTTGAATGCAGGGAAACCTGCTCCTTTAATGAATAAGAACGGAAAAACAGGAAAGGATCATCGGAGTTTAATATTGCGTCGGGCCCTTTGCGGATCAATACATCCAGCTTTTCCTGACTAGTGATCCGGGAATTTTTAATAAGGTAATCAACTGCCCGGGAAGAACTTAAGCCGTTAGTAAGTTTTTTAACCAGCGGGTGATCTTTCCCCAAATATTTTATCATTAAATCCAGCCTTAGTTTCAGGAGTTTATTATTGTAAGAAGAATCAAAATCTGCAGGAAAAATTGCTGCAATTGTGGAATCGATTTCAGATTTTTTGTATCCTTCAGATCTCTGGCTCTCCGGCAGTTTCAGTTCTTCGGCCAAATCCATGACATCCTTTGCGATATAGAAATATTCAGGGGTTGAAATCGGATTTAACGAGATAACATACAATTCATTTGATACACTGCTCAATTCCGATTGGGCCCCGTCAATATTTTCCCAAACATCACCATACTTCTGATTTAAATCGGGATTTGATTTTACCGCATCTTTAAGCTTCTCTTCAAAGTCCCTCTTCCTCTGCATCAAAACCGGATCTCTCAACCCTTCAAGCATTCCTTCATAAGCCTTTTGGGAATTTTGATAATTCAAAAGCTTCACGGTCAGCTCATCAGCTTTAGCCGTATCCTTCTTGATCATATCCGAGTAAATAGAAACTAAGCCGTCAATAATATCCAATGTACGGGGATACTGTATATCTCTTAAAAATTCAAGCTGCGAAACGGTTTTTAATCTCTCGGTCGAGCCGGGATTCCCTACTACGAAAACAGGTTCTCCCGCAGCAGGTCCCCTGGGGCTCCATTTAAAATAATTTTCCGTTTGAAGGGGAAGACTATCCTCGTAAACTCTGAAGAATGAGCAGTCTAAATTATAGCGCGGGTAGGTAAAATTATCCGGATCCCCACCAAAAAATCCGATTTGAGATTCCGGGGCGAAAACCAGTCTTACATCGTTATATCTTTTATATTCATATAATGAAAATTTTCCGCCGTTATAAAGAGGCACAGCAGATACTTCAAGGCCTGTTGACTGAGACTCCTTTGTCTCAATTTCCCTAAGGATGGAATCTTCATTCATCAATTTTTCCTGTTCCGTAACTCCTTTATCGATCTCAGCCTGCACTTCGGCAGTAATATCTTTTATCGATACAAGCTGATCTACAAATAACCCGGGGACAGGCCTCTCTTCTGCCATTGTTTCGGCAAAAAAGCCGTTCTTTGATAAATCTTCTCCCTCCTTCTGAACTTCCACTACGCTTTCCCTGGCACAATGATCGTTTGTCATTATTAATCCGTCTCCGGAAACAAATGAAGCCGAACAATAATCGGCAAACCGCAGTGCAGACATTCTTGCGTGATCAAACCAATCCTGAGACGGCGTAAAATGATATGCTTCCGAAAAATAATTAATTGGGGGATACTCAAAGGTCCACATTTTGCCCATATCAAATTTGCCTGCTTTAATCGTATCGAGATCAAGCCACTTATCATTTAGAGAGCTGTATTTGGATGTGGAACAGCTTGTTAAATTAAATGCGGCAGTTAGAAGAAGGGCAGAAAAGCCAAGTAGTTTAATTAAAGATTTCATTGAGACTTCCAGGTTTCTATTTTTTATTACTGTTTTAAACTTATTACATTAATTCAATACTGCAAAAAAATGATTTCAATTAATGTGCTTTCAAGTGCCGCCAAAGTTAAAGATCACCTTGCCGATAAGTTAAAGATATAGATTGGACCCCAATTGCAGATTTACAAATGATATAATGCAATTATAAAAAGATTATCCGGAATTTTCTCTTTATTATCTTAAATATAATCTGCTCACCGGCAAAGAATTAAATTCGCCGGATTATATATAAGAATCCGGCTGATAAAGAGGCTCTATTTCCCATTCATCTTCTATTGTTCCCACGCAATGAGAGCATTTAGGAACATTAAAAACAACCTTTTCTTCGCTGGCACTTGCCCTTACAAAATTCAAAATTGTTTTACAGCTGGAACACTGTACGATATGAGATGTAGTGGTTTTAGCACTGCACTCGGGACAAATGAACCCTAAGTCCCCCGGCGATTCGTCTGGGTTTACTAAAAATATAGCATTACATTTAATGTTATTGCATTTTGCGAAGTGCCACTTAACTGTATCTTTAGTAACGATAGTATTTTCCCTCAATTGTTTTTCTATTAACATAAGAACTTAAAAATCAAAAGTCTATTGAAAAATAATTCACCCCTAATTTTTATATTACCTCTCCATGCACAAAAATTCAGGGGCAAATTTATTATTTTTAAAAAGGCAAAGTAATTCATAATTAATTACAGGATTATTTTTTCCTCTCAAACCGATAAGGAATAATATTTTATGGATAAAATTAAATCTTTTAAAGCATACGATATCCGGGGGAAGGTTCCTGAAGAATTAAATAAGGAATTAGCAGGCCAAATCGGAGAAGCATTTGCTCTCTTTATTAATGCCAAAACTGTTGTTGTGGGTCACGACATTAGAAAATCTTCAGAAGAATTGTCGGCAGCCCTAAGTAATGGATTGAATCGGAGGGGAGTAAATGTAACCGATATTGGGCTGTGCGGTACAGAAATGATTTATTTTGCAACTTCGGCGCTGGGTACCGACGGCGGAATAATGATTACAGCCAGCCATAATCCCCCTGAATATAACGGGATGAAATTCGTAAAGAAAGATTCAGTTCCTGTAGGATATGATTCCGGGTTAAACGAAATCGAAAAAATGATTACATTAAATAAACTTGGAAAAGATGCGAAATCGCGGGGTAAAGTTAATCGCCGGGATGTAATGAAGGAATTTATAGCGCATCTGCAGAAATTTTATGATGTCAGGAAAATAAAACCTTTTAATGTAGTAGTTAATGCGGGAAACGGCTGCGCAGGTTTAGCCCTGAATGAATTGGAAAAAAAGGTGCCGATTAAGATGATAAAAATATTCCACGAACCTGATTCCAATTTTCCAAACGGTGTTCCAAATCCGCTTTTAATTGAAAATAGAAAAGCCACAATTGATGCGGTCGTAAAAAATAATTCGGATTTGGGAGTGGCATGGGACGGTGATTACGACAGATGTTTTTTCTTCGATGAAAAAGGAAATTTTATAGAGGGATATTATATTGTCGGTCTTCTTGCAAAATCAATACTTAAAAAGAATCCCGGGGGGAAAATTGTTCATGATCCCCGTTTGATCTGGAATACCGTTGAAGTTGTAAAAAACAGCGGCGGAGTCCCGGTGGTTTCTAAAAGCGGACATGCATTTATAAAGCAGAAAATGAGAGAAGTAAATGCAGTATACGGAGGGGAAATGTCTGCGCATCATTACTTTAGGGAGAATGCATACTCCGACAGCGGAATGATCCCTTTTCTCCTGATCCTTCAGCTGATGTCTGAAGAAAATAAACCTCTCTCCAGATTAGTAGGTGAAATGATTGAAAAATATCCCTGTTCGGGGGAGATTAATTCAACTATTTCAAATTCATCTGAAAAAATAAAAGAGCTTGAGAAAAAATATTCTGACGGGAAAATTGATAAAATTGACGGGCTAAGCGTAGAATACGAAAATTGGCGGTTCAATGTAAGAGAATCCAACACAGAGCCTATCATCAGGCTTAATGTTGAAAGCAAGGGAGATATTAAGCTGATGGAGGAAAAAACGGAAGAGCTGCTGAAGCTGATACGCAGCTAGATTTATGATTTACGATTTTTGATTTATGAAAGGATTTTTGAATTACGAATTTTGATGTACGAAGGCATGTCGTAATTCGTAAATCGTAATTCGTAAATCCTCCTACTGCACTTCCACCTCGAAGGGTATCTTCAGCTTTTCCCATTCGAGAGATACTACTGCAGTTTTATCACCTGTTTTTGTAAATGTATAGACAAGCCATTCCTGGTATCCGTTCTCAATAGGTTTAACTTTCACTCTTAATGCATCTTCGGCTTCATTATATTCAAAAGCTCCCCATTGGTCGGCAACTTTGTTGAATATTATTGTCCATTCGTTTTTCGAGGGAATTGTGAAAAAACTGTAGGAACCTTTTTTCAGCTTCTTACCCTCAATGACAACATCGTCGGTAAAAGTAAATTTTGTAGCCTCATCCGCACCGGCACGCCAGACTTTATCATACGGCACTAGCTGACCCCAGATTGTCCTCTTTTTAACTCCAGGCCTGCTGTATGATATTGTTATATCCGTCAGCCCGACTGTCTGCTTCACTTCGGCTTTAGGGCTTACCCTAATCTTTTTTTCATTATCCTGCGCAGACAGATTTACCGCGAAGAATAAAATAAGAATTAATACAAATAAGCTTGTTTTATCCATAAATGTTTTATACATGAATTGCTCCTAAATTCTCTTTTTTAAAAATATAAAAAGCTGAGAAACTAAAAAATCAGAATAAACTGGGATTTGACGGGGAATATATCATCCGTAAATAAATAATTTTATGATAAAAATTTAAGGGAAAAATGGTTAAAATCATATCGGCGGAATCAACTCAGAGAAGTTAATGGTTAAAAGTTAAACGTTAATCGAGTTACCCCGATTAACTAATAACTATTAACGATTGACTGAATGAATTATCTTAGTTCTGCCTTTCGGCTTTCTTAATAAATTAGAGTTTTAATTTCCCTTATTACCCTGTCAATCTCCTCCCTTATATTATAAAAATACGGTGAAAACCGAAGCATCCCTTCTCTCACCGAACAAATAATATCTTTCCGTGTGAGTGTTTCAAAAATTTCCTGGTATTTAGGGTGTTCTATAGTTATAATCCCGGCTAGATTATCTTTTCCGCATGATTTTAATGCCGGCTCGATTCCGATATTCTGAAGCTCATTCATAAAATATATTGTATTATTGAGCACATTTTCCCGGATCTGATCTAGTCCGAATTCAAGCAAAAACTTTAATGAAGAATTCAGGCTGTAAATTGCAAGATAATTTAAAGTCCCGCTTTGAAAAGCTGAAGCGGATTTTTTAAGTGTAAGATCATATTCAAGAAAATTATTACCCTCATTTACAGAGAGCCATCCGACATACCGCGGACGCATTTTCTTCTGAAGCTCCTCATCAATAAAAACAAATGCCAAACCGGGTAGCCCAAGCATCCACTTTTGCGTACCGCAGGATAGAAAGTTTACACCGGCTTCTTTTACATCCAGACCGGCCGCAGGCAAAGCCTGGATAGCATCCAGGCTTAATATGATGTCTTTCTCTTTGCAGATTTCTCCGATTTTGTTTAAATCAACCCTGTAGCCCGACAAAAACTGAACATAACTGATTGATATTAATTTGGTTTCCGGTTTAATTGCTTCAATAATATCATCTGAGGTTGCATAATGGTTATGCGATTTAACCAAATCGACCTCCACTCCTTCATTCCTTAAATTAATGAAAGGATAAATATTTGCAGGAAATTCCGCATCGTTCAATAAAATCCTGTCTCCCCTCCTCCATTGTATAGATTGGGCGAGAAGATTCAGCCCGTTGGAAGTATTGTCAAGGAAAGCAATCCGGGTTGAAGTAGTATTAATCATCCCGGCAATTAAAGATTTTGTTTCACCCATTACCTTCAGGAATTCCGGGTAGTCCTCAATTCTATCTTCACTTCTATCTTTTACAAACTCATTTATTCTGACAGCTGCCGGTAGGGGAAGGGGGCCGCTGGAGGCATGGTTAAAATAAATTTTCCCTTTTTTTGTAAATGGGAACATTTCTCTTGCTTCGCTTATATTCATTTTCTCAGGTGGTTTAAATTACGTCGTTAAAAATAAACAATGTAAATAAAACTATTTAACTTTATTTTGATTTTAGGACTATAGAGTAAGCAATAAGAAGAAGAAAATAATTGAATTATTTTCAATATTTATGATTAATTTTCATAATAAAATTAAAAAGTCAGGTAAATAAATCCCAGACTAAAAAATTCTTTCATAAAAAAAGGTGGACCATGCCGAAAAGCAAGGCTTTAAATAGAAAAAATAAAAAATATAAAGAACTAAAACCCGAAGAATTAAGATGGAGATGTGATCCGAATATTTTTGAATTTGATTCGACAGGCGAACTCATTCCGATTGAGGGAATAATCGGGCAGGAAAGGGCACTCCGTTCGCTAAAATTAGGCATTGATCTGCACAGCCCCGGATATAATATTTACATCGCGGGACTCTCCGGCACCGGGAAGGCAACTACCGTAAAACAGATGCTGGAAACCCTCAGCGCCGACTGTCCTCCGCTCCGGGATTATGCATATGTAAACAATTTTAAGGATGATGACCGGCCCATGCTCTTAACTTTTTCGGTAGGAAATGCAAAATTATTTAAGCAGGATCTCAGCTCGGCAATTAATCTTCTGAAAGAAAAGATTCCTCAGGCTTTGGAAAGAGAAATCTATACAAGTCAAAGAAAAAAGCTTGTTGAAGAATATACAGCTAAAGAGCAGCAGCTTTTGAGTACCTTCAGCAAAAAAATCGAACCTGAACATTTTTCTCTGGGGCAGGTGAAAGTCGGCGAATTCTCCCGTCCGGATTTATTCCCGATAATCGACGACAAGCCGATTCCATTATTCCAGCTGGACGAAAAAGTTAAAGAAGGCAGAATAACACCGGAACAGAGTGAGCAGATATTAAAAAAGTATAATGAACACCAGGAAGATCTGCAGGTTCTATTCAGAAAGGGTATAAAGATAAGCCAGGAATTTCAGGATAAGCTGCAGAGCCTTGAAAAAAATTCAATCAAAATTGTAGTCTGCGGGATTCTTGACAACCTTAAGGAAAAATATGATGATCCTAAAATCAGCAGCTACATTTCGCAGGTGGAGGAGCATGTTTTAAATAATATACAGATCTTCAAAGGAATAAAACCTGAAACCGCTGCCTCCGGAGACGGATTTATTATCGATTATTTTAAGGAATATGAAGTAAACATCATTCTTGACAACAGCGAAACAAAACAATGCCCTATAATCGTAGAAACTTCCCCGAACTATATAAATCTCTTCGGTACAATAGAGAAAGTAAACGACGGCAGAGGCGGATGGTACACCGATTTCACAAAAATAAAAGCCGGATCACTCTTAAGGGCGAACGGAGGATACCTTGTGCTGAATGTGCTGCATCTTTTCGAGGAGCCGGGGGTATGGCGGACGCTGAAGCGCATTCTTACATACCGCAAGCTCGAAATACAGGATACTCATAGTTTCTTTCAGCTTGCCCCGTCCACAATCAAGCCCGAACCGATCGATATAGATACAAAAATAATTTTAATCGGAAATCAGTTTATCTATGCCTACCTTTCCGAATACGAATATGATTTTAAAAAGATATTTAAAGTAAAGGCAGATTTTGATTATGAGATTAAACGTACCGATAAATCAACCATTGAATATGCAAGAGTAATTAAAAAGCTGATAAAGGATGAAAAGCTTTGCGAGTTTGACCGTGCTGCTATAGCAAAGCTAATCGAAATCAGTGCAAGGTTTGCAGGGCAGAAGGAGAAGCTTACACTAAGGTTTTCAAAAATTGCCGATGTAGCCCGCGAAGCAAATTACTGGGCGCAGGATGACGGTTTTAATGTAGTCAGCGCCGCGCATGTAGAGAAAGCATTTAAATATGCAATGGAAAGGCACGGGCTGCTGGAGACAAAGGTTGACGATATGATTAAAGATGAAATGCTTTTAATCGACACGACGGGGGAAAGAATAGGACAGATAAACGGTCTTGCAATTTACGGAGCCGATTTCTATTCATTCGCACGGCCTGCCAGAATAACCGCTACAATATCGCTCGGCAGCGGGAGCATCATAAATGTAGAGCGGGAAGCCGGGATGTCCGGAAGACATTATACAAAAGGCGTATTAATTATCTCAGGCTATTTTAAAGAGACATTCGGGCAGGATATCCCTCTTTCATTTAATGCCAATCTGGTATTTGAACAATCATACGGGATGGTTGAAGGGGACAGCGCCTCGTGTTCGGAGATTTTTGCCCTTCTGTCAACTTTATCGGAACTCCCGATCAAGCAGTCAATCGCGGTAACCGGCTCTTTAAATCAAAAAGGAGACGTACAGCCGATAGGAGGAGTAAATGAAAAAGTAGAAGGCTTCTTTGATGTCTGCAGGACCCGCGGGTTAACCGGATCCCAGGGAGTTATCATACCATATCAAAATATTAAGGAATTAATGCTTAGAGAAGATATAATAGATACTGTCGCTGAAGGTAAATTTCACATCTACCCGATTTCAAGGGTAGAAGAAGGGATTGGAATTTTAACCGGCATTCCGGCAGGCAGGAAATTAAAAAGCGGATATGAGCCCGGGACGGTATTCGATCTTGTTGAAAAGAAAATAAAAGATCTTTATGCAAAATCAAAAGCAGTCAGGCCTTCCAATAATTTTCTCAAGCAGGGAAAAACATCGACCTTGCCGGCGAAGAAGAAAAGAAAGAAAAAATAATCTAAATGACCGCTAAAACAAAAATATTGGCTACACTAGGTCCCGCTTCATCTTCTTCGGACATTATAAAAAAGATGATTGAAGCAGGGATCGACGGCGTAAGGCTGAATTTTTCCCACGGCAACAAGGAATTCTACAAACAGCTTTTTAATGAAATTACCAGAGCAACAGATGACGGAAAAAAACCGCTGGCAATTCTAGTCGATCTGCAGGGACCGAAAATCAGGGTAGGAGAATTGATTGAACCGGAAGTTCAATTAAATACCGGGGGAAAAATCGAAATAACTGTTGAGGAAATTAAAGGGAACCGGGAAAGAATTTCTTGCTCCTATAAGCAGCTGGCAGAAGATGCTCAAACCGGGGATCCGGTATTGATTGACGACGGGATCATTAGGTTAAGAATAATAGAGAAAAAAGAAAAATCTATCCTCTGCTTCATTGAGAACGGGGGAGTACTGAAGCCGAAAAAAGGAATGAACCTGCCGGGAATGAAATTATCGACTCCATCCATTACGGAAAAAGATTATGCGGATTTGGAATTCCTGCAGGGCTTCAGGTTCGATTACATAGCACTCTCTTTCGTACGTTCATCCGACGATATAAAAGAATTAAGAAGCTGGCTCAATAAAAAAAATCTAGATAAACCCCTCATTGCCAAAATTGAAAAGAGAGAAGCAGTCGAAAAGTTCGATTCAATACTTGAAGAGGCTGACGGGATAATGATTGCGAGAGGCGATCTCGGCGTAGAGCTGCCTCCGCATGAAGTTCCCGTATTGCAAAAAGAAATAATTAAAAAGTGCAACTCCGTAGGGAAACCTGTTATTACTGCAACCCAAATGCTAGAGTCGATGATTGAAAACCTTATTCCGACAAGAGCTGAAGCCTCCGATGTAGCAAATGCTGTTTGGGATGGTTCAGATATAGTAATGCTGAGCGGCGAAACATCCGTCGGCAAGCACCCGGTTAATACCGTCAGAACAATGAATGATATAATAGAGAATGCAGAGCAGCATGCGGTTTCGCAGGGAAAGGTTATATTTAAAATCCCGGAAAAAGTGGAAGATAATCTTTTTGATTCAGTCAGCAATGCAATTTCAATTATAAGCCGGCAAATAAATGCATCCGTCATTGCTGCATTAACAGGTAAAGGGAGAACTGCAAAAAACCTTGCTAAATTTAGGCCGAAATCGATAATAGCCGCCTTTTCGGATAATCCGGAAACAATAAATAATTTATCCCTACAGTGGGGGGTTATCCCTTTATTCTGTGATGAAATAGATAAGGAATCACAGAATAACAGGACCATCGACAAAGCAAAGAAAATACTTTTGGAGCAGAAGCTTGTTAAAGAAGGAGATGTGGTAATCTTTACAGCGGGCGAACCATACTCTCATAAAAGCCGTTCGAACTGGCTGAAATTTGAAGTCATTTAACATTATTACAATGCACGACTGCCCGCTTCGACTCGCGAAGCGAGGCAAGCATGTATGCATGATTGCATGCTGCTTAGGATCATGCACATGCATTCATGCTTAATCTAAATATCCGCATTTAATAATGAAAAGAATCTTATTAATTATACTTTACAATACAGCGGCAGTAATTTTACTGTTTCTGGTCTTGGAATTCCTGGTAAGAATATTTGTGCCCGGGATAAGGCTGCAAGGTACTGATGTAAGTTTATTCGAGGACAACATCTATTACTCATCAGCAGGATTGAAGCCGAATACATCAGGTGTATCCAACGGCGCAATGATTTATACCGACAAGTATGGATTTAGAAAAAACAGAACTTCATTTGATAAAACTAAGAAGAGCATTTTATTGCTGGGAGATTCGGTTACAATGGGAATCGGAATTGAAACCGATTCGACTTTTTCATCGATCCTGCAGGATTCTCTCGAATCGCCTAATATCTTGAATCCGTCAATGTTCGGATATAACATTCAGGATTATAAAAATCTATTAAATTATTTTCTTTCAAAGGGTGAGCTTCAAATTACTCATGTTGTGATTTGCTGGTGTTTAAATGACATCTACGATAAGAGTATAAATGCTTTTGAAGTGCCGGGTAGAAGCATCAGGTATTTCTTCGGCGATATATTAAGCTGGCTCAGCAATTCAAGCTGCTTATATACTTATATTAAAACCCTGGTCTCCGACAGGTCAAAAGGATATTATATTTTTGATTCGAAACTTTATAGAAATAAAAAGCTGCTTGAGAGGTCCGTTTTTATTTTAAATGAAATGAAGATGAAATGCAGAGAAAGCAGGATTCAATTTTCGGTTTTACTCCTTCCGTATGAATATCAGCTTAGAGTAAATAAACCTTACCCGCTTATAATTTTGGAAAAAAGTTTAACAGAAAACGGGATTGAGGTAATCAACGCATTTCCTTTCTTTAAAAATCAAAATATTAACTCAAAAAGCTTTTATTTGTACGGGGACGGAATCCATTTCTCAAATGCAGGACATAAAGTAATTGCGGCTGCTCTATACCGGGACCTTAAGAATTAGTCCGGCAATATTTTTGCCGGTTTTTCAGGAACTTTCTTCAGCTTTTTAATATCCTGGATCGGGCCTCATTCTTTTATTCTTCCAGACTATTAACATAATCCAGCAGCTGATCATAAGCTTTTTTTACTATAAATGATGACAATTTTTTCATTGTGCCGGTATCATTATTAAGATTCCCTCCGGAGTCATATAATACTTCAATATTGTCATCTTCCGAAGGTTCGATATCTTCCATAGACCAGCTTAGGGTATTGTCATGGAGTTCGTAATCGGGCGGATATGCACTGAATTCAGGATCACCCGGTAAAATGCCGTCCATTAAAACAAGATATACTTCAACTGATTGGATGGTACCATTCCATGCAGCCGCATGCTCAAGGTCGATCAAAAAACCACGCTTGCCTCCTGCAATATTTACAGTGTCTAGTCCAGTAAGAGAATCCACATCCGATAAGGATGTTTCTGCCCAGAACAAAGCGTTCACCTCCCGGATTTCATTCGGCTCAAATTGGGTCTCTACAGTATAGTACTGTTCGTTTTCGTCACTGATGAACTGCGGATTAACTTTCTCATCTTCAATCCAGAGCTGCACGCTGAGAATCCCGTTTGAGGTTCTGCTTCCGGGTTCCGTGCTCTCCAAATGACCTGTTGAGGGAAGTGAAAATTTCT
>DATKLQ010000465.1:0-2279 GCA_035542335.1 Ignavibacteriaceae bacterium
TATAAGGTTTGCGGGTAAAGTATATGTATTGATTAACCGTCTTTCTTTTTCCAATACGTCGTCCGTAGCAAATATTATTCAAGATTATCAGTTTGGCAAGTTGATTGGTGAAGAGACGCCGGATTTCATTTCAGCTTACGGTGGTACCCAGCAGTTTAATTTGCCGAATACACAAATAGCAGTTTCCTTTCCCAAAGGACAATTTATACGACCGAGCGGCGATGAGACACCTCAATGCGTAAAACCCGATTACAAAGTCGAGGATAATACTTCAGAGGGCAAAGATGAGATTTTAGAATATACTTTGGATTTAATTAAGAAGGAGATTCAATAGATGAACAAAAAAGTACTTTTATTTTTAGCCCAAGGCTTTGAAGAATACGAAGCCGCCGTATTTACTGATCAAAAATAATTAAAAGCAAAGTCAAGTCTATGAAAATTATTAAAATTATCTTTATGTGCCTTATTATTTTGAGTTTACGAATTCAAGCTCAAAATATAACTAACGGCGATTTATTCGGTTGTTCGACATTTATGCTGAGCGATGAAAAAAATTGTCTGATCGGACATAATCTTGATATGTATCCGGATATTCCGGGTATGATTTATATAAATAAAAAAGGACTTGAAAAAGAAAGCGTTAGTTTTGCCGAATTATTTAACGGAGTAAAAGACACGCTTCCAAAACTAAAATGGGTTTCAAAGTATGGATCTGTAACTTATAATCCATTATGCCGTGAACTGATAGATGGCGGATTAAACGAGGTCGGTCTATATATTGGAGAAATGAGTTTAAATAAAGATTGTAAATACTCTGTTTTTTCAAATAAGCCAAAAATGGCAGTAGCACTCTGGTTGCAATATATTTTAGATAATTTCTCCAGTGTAGATGAGGTAATAAAATTCATTCCATGCACTTCATTAGATGGTGAAGGCTTTAACTGGCATTTTTTTAGTACCGATAAGAAAGGAAATCAAGCAATTATTGAATTTATTAATGGCGAGACTGTCATACATAAAAATAATGAAGTACCAATCAAATTATTATGTAATAATTCATATGCTTATGATTTGAATAGGTTAAAACAATATAAAGGTTTTGGCGGAAAAAAAGATATTGATTTGGCTATAAAATCAGAAGAGAACAGGTTTATAAATGGCGCTCAAATGCTTGAATTGAATAAACGAAATCCCGCTGACTCTGATGTCAATTATGCTTTTGAAATTTTAAAAGAGTTGGATTTCGGGATTACAAAATGGTCGATTGTTTATGACGTTAAAAACATGAAGATGTATTATCGAACAAACAAAGAAACAAATATAAAGTACTTTGATATTTCTTCTTTTGATTTTTCATGTAAAAGTCCGGTTATAATGATTGATATTAATAAGGATTTGCCAAGTGTGGATGTCAAAGATTATTTTATTCCTTACACAAAGCAAGCGAATAAAACACAGCTTGAAAATTTATTTAAAGGAATAGATGACTTTAAAGACAGGAAAGACCTTCCTGAAATGATCGAAAGATTTGCTAATTATCCTGAAGAACTTGAGTGCAAATAAGAAAGATTAAAAATACAACTCGGGAAATATATGTATACCTTTCACGAAGAAATACCGACCGCACAGAAATATAATGAATTGCGTGAACTAGTCGGGTGGGGATCGTTAGATCCTAAAATTGCGGATGAATCTCTTCCTAAATCAGTGTTTGCGGTAACTGCAAAATATGAAGGTGAAGTTATAGCGTTTGCTAGAGTTGTAGGAGACGGTGGGCTCTGCTTCCATATTCAGGAAATAATTGTGCATCCACATCATCAGAAACGTGGAATTGCCAGAAAATTCATGAAATACATATTTGGCTATCTCAAGAATAATGCGGCACAACGAAGCTATATTAGTGTCTTTGTAGGAAAAGGGCTTGAAGGTTTTTACAAGGAATATGGATTTTGGGAGCGTCCTACTAAGGTAATGGGTTCAGGAATGATGCAGTTTTGGAATGACGAAAAATTTAATAAACATTTTAATGGTACCTGACAAATTGCTTAGTATGTTTTGGTGATTAAAGCCTTCAGCGATAAAAGCGCAACGGCAAATCCGGTGGAGAGTTTGAGGTATGTGTAGAGAGAGAATTATGTACATAAATTCATTTTACTTTTCTAGTCCCATGTTTTTTTGTCCTTATTCATATTTAGGTGAGATTTATGAAATCAAGACTTTTAGCACTTGAATATCTTTTTATTCTGATAGTTTTTAATTTTTCTAGTATTTATCCCTGT
>DATKLQ010000466.1:0-12349 GCA_035542335.1 Ignavibacteriaceae bacterium
ACCAGATTTCTCTTTCATTTCTTGTAGCCGTAAATAAAATCGAGTTTGGGGTTAATCCGGCGCTGCTGGATGAATTAAAAATTCTTAAAGTTACTCATTTCGAAATCTCATGTGCGGAAAATGTCGGCATTGATTTATTGAAATCTAAGATAACGAGACTGCTGCCTAATGAATCTGCTCCCCCCCTGATCGGTGATTTAGTTTCCCGCGGAGATGTAGTCCTTTTAGTTGTACCTCTCGAATCAGGTATATCCAAAGGGAGATTAATTCATCCCCAAATCCAAGCTTTGACTGAAGCGCTCGACGGGCATAGCATCATAGTTGCCGCCAAGGAAGAAGAATTAATATCGGTCCTGTACAGCTTAAAAAATCCTCCCGACCTGGTCGTAACCGATAATCATGCAGTCAAACGAATCTCTGCCGAACTGCCTTATAATGTAAAGCTGACTACCTTTTCAATCCTAATGACGAGATATAAAGCCGATCTTAATGCCTTTGTTAAAAGCCTGAGAAGAATAGAGGAACTGAAAGACGGGGATAAAATATTAATTGCGGAAGCGTGCACTCATCATCCGAAAGACGATGATACCGGCAGAGTAAAAATCCCTGAATGGCTGAAGCTTCACACAAAAAAAAATATAGATATCCATTTTACTTCGGGAGGAGATTTTCCGCAGAACCTCAGCGGCTATAAGCTGATTATTCATTGCGGCGGCTGCATGCTTACGCGGCATGTAATGCAAATGAGGATAAAGGAAGCAAAGCTTTTAGAAATTCCTATTCTTAATTATGCTATTCTGAACTCCTGCATGAACGGCGAAGTCCCGCGTGTTCTTCATCCATTTAAAGAGGCAATTAATGAATGGAATAAAATAAAATTTTTCTACAATTAATTTCTCAAATTGTTTAATAATTCAACCAATCTGATCTTCCTTTAATGAATCTCAAAATACCTCGAATAAATTCAAATTTCCTCATTTGATAAAAAAATTTTCAAATGTAGGAATTAAATCAAAATCCCTGCACAGAATCTCTAAAATCTCTATTAAACGATGCAAAAAACAGGAGTTAATGTGGCATTTAATATGAATAAATGAAGCGGCTATTCTATTTAAGAGGTATAAATGCATTCGAAGATTTTTTTAAACTACTCTAGAGAAGATAAAAGCTGTCTTATTCCCATGCTTCAGGATGTACAGAATATTTATAATTATCTGCCCGAACCGGCACTTCATGAAATTGCCGAATTCGTTGGTTTGCCTTTCAGCAGAGTTTACGGCGTTGCGACTTTTTACAATCAGTTCCGCCTGGCTCCCTTAGGTGAAAACATTATAAGAGTGTGCAGAGGAACTGCCTGTCATGTGAAGAATTCCGCTAATATTTTATTTGCATTGGAAACACACCTCGGTATAAAAGCCGGTGAAACTACGCGTGATAAAAAATTTACTCTGGAACTAGTCAATTGCATAGGTGCATGCAGCATCGCCCCGGTGGTAACCATAAATGATGATTACTACGGGCGCATCGGTATAAAAGACATTCCCAAAATTCTTAAAAATTATTCGCAGCCTGCCGTAAAGCCGGAGCAGAGCACAGCAGGAAAGAACTAGGAGTTGAAATTAATGAACAAATTTATCGATCCCTGCTGCGAACACTGCTGGCATACTAAAGAAAAACCATGCGAGCTTTTCATAGCATGCTGTACTGAAGGTCCGCTGTGTCACCAGAATAGATCTTGTGAAGAAAAATTTAAATCACTAAATAATCATTTAAAATATATTGAGCATGATCAGCCTGTAATTTTTATCGGGAAAGGAACCTGCGGGCTTGCTTCAGGTGCACAAAAAGTCGAGGAAGCTGTAAAGAATGAACTGCAGAAATTGAACATCAAAGCTCATATAGAGGAAACAGGCTGTGTCGGGTATTGTTCGAGAGAAGTAATTGTGGATATAAAGCTGCCCGGCCAGGAAAGAATTTCGTATTGTGAAGTAACCCCAAAGATAGTTCCCAAACTTATTCAAAAAACACTTGTTCAAAAGGAGATCTTTAGTGAAAAGCTTTTAGGTACTTATGGGAAAGGTTCCGGGGATATCCCGAATATAAACTCTGTTCCTTTTTTTAAAAATCAAAGGAAGATAGTCCTTGAGAACTGCGGAGTAATTAATCCTTCCTCAATTGATGTCTACATTGCCTTCGGCGGTTTTAAAGGATTGGATAAAGCTTTAAGGTTAATGAAACCGCCGGAAGTTGTTAAAGAAATTTCGGAGAGCGGTTTGCGGGGAAGAGGAGGAGCAGGATTTCCTACCGGTAAAAAATGGGAGCTTGCAGCTAATCAGAAATCCGATAAGAAATATTTAATATGCAATGCAGATGAAGGCGATCCGGGCGCATTCATGGACAGATCAGTTCTGGAAAGCGATCCATACAGAGTTGTTGAAGGAATGATCATAGGTGCCTACGCAATAGGTGCTTGTGAAGGTTACATTTACTGCAGAGCTGAATACCCGCTTGCAATAAAGAGATTGGAAGAAACAATAAAAAAATGCGAAGAATATAATTTGCTCGGAAATAATATCCTCGGCAGCGGCTTTAGCTTTAATCTGCATGTTAAAAAGGGTGCGGGAGCTTTCGTGTGCGGCGAAGAGACTGCCTTAATGGCCTCAATCGAAGGGAAAAGAGGAATGCCGCGCCCCAGACCTCCATTCCCAAGTGTTTCAGGATTGTGGGGCAAACCTTCAGTGGTGAATAATGTTGAAACTTTTGCAAATATCAGCAGCATTATAGTTAGAGGAGCCGGCTGGTTTTCATCAATCGGTACAAAAACAAGCAAAGGTACGAAAGTTTTTGCGCTTAGCGGGAAGATAAATAATACAGGTCTGGTTGAAGTGCCTATGGGCGTAACCCTTGAAGATGTTGTTTTTAAAGCCGGCGGAGGAATTCCGAATGCCAAACATTTTAAAGCAGTACAGATTGGAGGTCCTTCCGGCGGATGTCTTCCTGAAAGTGTTATATCAACCCAGGTAGATTATGAATCTTTGAAAAGCGTCGGTGCAATGATGGGTTCCGGGGGTTTCGTAGTAATGGATGAAGATACCTGCATGGTTGATATCGCCAAATTTTTCCTGACTTTTATACAGAACGAATCGTGCGGTAAATGCGTTCCCTGCAGGGAAGGCACTAAGAGAATGCTCGAGATCATCAAGCGGATCCCGACAAGCTATAGAAATACAAAATTAAAAACAGACGAGCTTCAGAGATTTAAAGGAGTTGTTCATCTTCAAAGACTGGCAAGCGTAATCCAGGATACTTCGCTTTGCGGTCTCGGACAGTCGGCTCCTAATCCGGTGCTGTCGGGCCTTAGGTATTTTAGAGAAGAATATGAGGAGCATTTATATGAAAGAAAATGTTCGGCCGGTGTATGCAAAGAGCTCCTTATATATACCATTGATAACGCCATTTGTAACGGCTGCGGTGTCTGCGTTAAAAAATGTTCTTCGGATGCTATTGCCGGCGAAAAGGGACATGCTCACTATATCATTGAAGATAAATGTATTAAATGCGGCTTGTGCTATGAATCCTGCAGGTTTAATGCGATAAATGTGAACTGATATGAATTTGCTCTTTATAAATGTTAGAAATAGAATATTTAAATATAAGGGAATACCGGCATGAGCGGGTGTTGGATACAGGATTCAAGATACCGGATACCGGGTATAATTTATCTGGTATCAGGAATCCGGTATCAGGTATCTGAAATTAAGGAAAAGTTATCAATATCTATTTCAGGGGGTGCATGCTTGCATGAATGCATGGGAAATTCCCTTTACTCTTTCCATGCACTCATGCATAAATTTTTTGAAATTTCAGAAAATACTTAAAGAATATGATTCAGCTGACAATAAATAATATAAAAGTGAATGCAGAAGAAGGAATGACCATTCTTGATGCTGCAAGATCAATCGGTATATCAATCCCTACTCTATGTCATTTAAAAGATCTGGCCCCATCAGGTGCATGCAGGATCTGCTCAGTCGAAGTTGAAGGATTCAGAGGCCTTGTACCGTCCTGCGCTTTCCCGGTAAGTGAAGGAATGGTAGTATGGGTTAATTCTCCAAGAGTAAGAAGAGCTAGGAAAACTATTGTGGAACTACTTGTGGAAAATCATCCTCAGGACTGCCTTGTATGCGTGAGAAATAAAAACTGCGAGCTTCAGGATCTGTCGGAAACATACGGAATAAGAGAGCACAGGTATGTTGGGGAAACTAAATCGCATGCAATAGATATCTCCAGTCCGTCAATGGAAAGAGATCCCGCCAAATGTATTTTATGCGGAAGATGCGTTCGTGTCTGCCATGAAGTTCAGAAGATTGGTGCAATTGATTTTACTAAACGGGGCTTCGACAGCATTGTTGCTACTCCCTATAACGTTGGACTAAATGTTAGCGACTGCATCCTTTGCGGTCAGTGTATAACGGTATGCCCCACGGCAGCTTTGAGGGAAAAGAGCTCTCTGAAAGAAGTCTCTAATGCATTAAATGATAAAACAAAATTTACGGTTGTCCAGATTGCTCCCGCAGTGCGGGCAACATTGGGTGAGGAATATAATCTTCCTTTAGGGACGGATGTAACCGGTCAGCTGGTTACAGGTTTAAGGAGATTAGGTTTCAAAAAAGTATTTGATACAAATTTCGGAGCAGATCTTACAATTATTGAAGAAGCTGCTGAACTTATAAACAGAGTAAAAAATAATGAGCCGCTCCCGATGTTTACAAGCTGTTGCCCCGGCTGGATTAGATATGCCGAACAGAACAAGCCTGAAATACTTGATCATATTTCAACCTGCAAATCCCCTCATGAAATGGAAGGAGCGGTTATAAAAACTTTCTATGCAAAAAAAATGGGTATTAATCCGAAAGACGTTTTTGTTGTTTCAATAATGCCCTGTACTGTAAAAAAATATGAATCGAGCAGAGCCGAACTGTCTGAAAAAACTATGCAGGATGTGGATGCTGTTTTAACGACAAGAGAGCTTGTAAGATTTTTCAAAATAGCAGGCATTAACTTCAGTGATCTGCCGGCGGATAATTTTGATAATCCGCTTGGTGAATCGACGGGCGCAGCTGCAATATTCGGGACAAGTGGGGGAGTAATGGAAGCTGCTCTCCGTACTGCGTACTTTAAACTTACCGGAAGTGAATTGGATAAGCTTGAGTTTGAGGAGATACGCGGAATGAAAGGCGTAAAAGAAACATCCGTCAATATTAATGGACTCCGGTTAAACATCGCCGTGGTAAACGGTATAGGAAATATAAAACAAATAGTTAATGATGTGCAGTCCGGCAGATCAAAATATCATTTTATTGAGGTTATGGCTTGTCCGGGAGGCTGTATAAACGGAGGAGGGCAGCCGATTCATCAGCAGCAGGACAAAATTGAAAAGAGGATGAAAGCTTTATACCAGATAGATTTGAATATGAAGAACAGGAAGTCTCATGAGAATGAAGGAGTGAAAATACTATATAAAGAATTTTTTATTGAGCCGAACGGACATAAAGCTCATGAGATACTTCATACGGAATATTTTAATAGAAAAAAAGTCTACTAGCTTACAGAAGTTGTAGAACATTGAAGAAAAAAATATGAACCTCGGAATAGTAAGCACTATCTCCGATAGATGTAAAATATGTTATTCATGCATCAGGGAATGCCCGGCAAAGGCAATTAAAGTTGTCTCAGGCCAGGCGGCGGTTATTTCTGAAAGGTGTATAGTCTGCGGTCATTGTGTAAAGGTCTGCTCCCAGCATGCTAAGCAGATTTTAAGCGATATACCCGCCGTATTTCATTTTTTGGCAGAAGCTGAGACAATAGCCCTGATTGCGCCTTCTTTTGTCGCTTCTTTCCCTGATGATTATTCTAAATTTCCAACGGCCCTCAGAAAACTCGGGTTTAAAAAAATAGTCGAAACTGCGTTCGGCGCGGATTTAATCAGCGATTATTATGTAAAAGAAATGAGGACAGAGACTAAACGGACAATTATAAGTTCAGCCTGCCCGGCAGTAGTAAATTATATCGAAAAATACCGGAAAGAACTTGTGCCGAATCTTGCAAAAGTAGTTTCGCCGATGATAGCTGCCGCAAGGTATATGAAAAAAACTTCTCCCGGAGATATTAAAATTGTCTTTATAGGACCCTGCATCGCAAAGAAAAATGAGTTCCTGGATAATGAAGTTTCAGGGGTGATTGATGCGGTACTTACTTTCGGAGAGATTAAAAAAATGTTCAAGGAAAAGAATATGATCCTGTCAGATCTTGAGGAAGGGGATCTCGACCCGCCGCATGCATATTTAGGCAGGGCATACCCGCTTGCCGGGGGTCTTTTAAAAACCGCAGAGATATCGGGCGATATTCTTGAAAAAGAAATAATTGTAGTTGAAGGAAAAAAGAAAGTCCTGGAGATTATTGATGAAATAGCGGAGAATAAAATTAATGCAAAGTTTGTTGATATATTATTCTGCGAGGGATGCATCAGCGGTCCCGCAATCGATTCGGATCTGAATTATTATTCGCGAAGGGAGAAAGTAATTAAATATATTGAACAAAAAATACATCTTACGGATAAGCAACTCTGGAAAAGCAATATTTATAACAGCAGGAATATAAATTTCTCCCGCTCTTTTTCGAGTAAAAATCAAAGGAAAGTGGATCCCGCCGAAGAAATTATAAAAGAAATCCTTGCCGAAACAAATAAACTCTCTCCCCAAGATGAACTGAACTGCGGAGCATGCGGATATAGCACATGCAGGGAATATGCGGTTGCCATAGGGAAAGGATTGGCAGAAAAGGAAATGTGCCTGCCGTTCCTTATTGATAAATTGAAGCAGGCTTATAATGATTTAAATAGCACCCAGGAGCAGCTGCGGACTGCCGAAAAGCTTGCATCAATAGGGCAGCTCGCTGCAGGCGTTGCTCATGAGATAAATAATCCCCTCGGGACAATTCTCCTTTATTCTTCGATGCTTGAAAAAGAACTGCAGGGGGATGAGCAGCGTAAAGAGGATTTGAAACTTATAATTGAGGAAGCAGGCAGGTGTAAAAATATTGTTTCCAACCTGTTGAATTTCGCCAGGCAGGGAAAACTTCAGATAAAAAAAATAAACATGCTTAGCCTGCTGAGTAAAATTATAAGAACTGTAAAATTAAATCCTGAGTTTAAAGATATATCAGTTAAGATCGGGAAATCCATACCGGACTGTTCTATTGAAGCCGATGAAGATCAGCTGAGCCAGGTATTTATCAATCTGCTGAATAATGCCTGTGAGGCAATGATTGAGAGCAGCGAAAAGATTTTAACGATAAAAATTTATAAGGAAGAACAGGCTGGGGGCGCTGCGGCCACGGATTATCTGATAGTAGAAATAAAAGATACGGGTGCAGGAATCCCTAAAGAAAATTTCGGTAAAATATTTACTCCCTTCTTTACAACAAAAAAAATAGGGAAAGGCACGGGGCTCGGACTAGCTATTTCATACGGAATAATAAAAATGCACAAAGGCAGCATTGCTTTCCAAAGTGAAGCCGGAAAAGGAACCGCTTTCAAACTAAAGCTGCCGAGAAAAATAAAAAACAGCGAGCTCTCTTTAAACACGGATGAATTAAAGGAATATAAAAATGCAGGCTAACGTTAAAAAGATATTATTAGTTGATGATGATTTGGACCTCCTGGAACAGAACAAAATCTTGGTTGAATCTAAGGGATACAAAGTTATTACTGCCGATAACAGCAAGAAAGGCTGGGAACTATTTAAATCGGAAAAACCGGACGCAGCAATTATTGATCTGATAATGGAAGAATACGATTCCGGTTTTATACTCTGCTATAAAATAAAAAAAGATGAATGGGGTAAAAATATTCCGGTATTTATCCTTACTTCGGCAACATATACTACCGGATTTAAATTCGGATCGACAACCGCCGAAGAAAAAGAATGGATTAAGTGCGACGAGATAATTAATAAACCCGTTGAAGTCGATGCGTTAATCCGGAAACTTGAAAATTATTTTGCTTCAAAACAGGTATGATTTCAGTAACTGAAACCGCTCAGGCGGAAAATATAGAGGTCAGGAATAAGCCGAAAGTTCTGATCGTAGAAGACGAGAAAGGTCTCCGTCTGGGTACAAAACGCCTCCTTCAGGGAGAAGGCTATAATGTTACCGCTGCCGAGACAGGCAACGAAGGAGTATCGCTCGGAACGGCTAGTGAATTTGATCTGGCGGTAATTGATTTGAGAATGCCTGATCTTGACGGTATTGAAGTAATGAAGGAAATAGTAAAGATATTTCCGAATACCGTCTGCTTTATAGTCACTGCATACGCAAGCTATGATACTGCAATTGAAGCGGCAAAGGTCGGGGCATATTCTTACATCCCCAAGCCTTTTAATCCCCCCGAGCTACTGGATCAGCTGAGAAAAGGCTACGAAAGAAGAACTCTCCTGCTGGAAGCTGAAAAATGGAGAAAGGAAAGGGAAGAGCGGCTCCTGGAGATCACTTTTGAAAAGACACGTTTAAATACAGTAATAAACTCTATTACCGACGGGGTGCTGGTTGTAAATAAGAACGGAGAGGTCGTTCTCTATAATCCGAGCGCGATGCGTTATTTAAATCTGGAAAAGATTTCGATTGAGGAATACATTATCGATAAGCTGCATCCCTCCATATCGGATTTAATAAACAAGTTCCTGGGCACTAATAATTTTGAACGTAAGTCGTATTCAACCCAAATTGAAATTAAAAATGCATCGGGACAAAAAGGACCGGGGGATGCTCTTTTCATTGAAGCAACTTCCTCTCCAGTACCTCATCCCGACGGTACGCTTGCCGGCGTTGTTGTGACAATAAAAAATATTACCGAAATGAAAAAAATTGAGATGCTTAAATCTCAATTTGTTTCCATGGTTTCGCATGAGCTGAAAGCGCCGGTTGCTGCAGTTTACGGGTATTTGAAGCTGCTCTCCGACGGCTCATTGAATATTTCCCGGGAGCAGCAGGCAAATTATATTATCAGATCCCAAATAAGACTAGACGGGCTTTTGAAAATGGTTAATGACCTTCTTGATATTTCCAGAATGGAAATGAAGACAGTTCAAAGGGAACTTAAGGATTTAAATCTTTTGGAAATAATAAAGGGAGTCATTGATTTACTGCATTTTGAGACTAGTAAAAAAAATATTGAGGTTGAGATAAATAAAGCAGAAAATGTTCCATCTTTTAGAGCAGATAGTGATGAGATGATCCGTTTATTTACCAATTTGATCAGCAATGCAGTCAAATACAATAAGGATAACGGTAAAATTAATATTGATATAAATGACGAAAATAAATTTATCGTAATAAAAATCTCGGATACCGGGATAGGCCTGAAGCCTGCCGAAAAAGAAAAGCTGTTCCAGGAGTTTTTTAGGGCAAAGAACGAAAAAACCAAAAATATAAGCGGAACCGGACTGGGATTATCCATTGTGAAGAGAATTGTCGATTCTTATTCCGGGAAAATTGAAGCGGAAAGCGAATACGGAACAGGCACTTGCTTTAAGGTTTCATTGCCTCATTGATTGTGCCCGGAGATTTTTTAGGAAGAATTCTTATAAATAAAATACATTAACAAACTTTAGAGCATATGCCATGGCAAAAATAGTAATAATAGACGATGACCCTGATATTCTTGATGCAAGCAGCCTTGTGCTTACATCTCAGGGATTTGAAGTTCTTACGGCTGCCAATCCGGATGACGGTTATAAGATTGTTAAGGAACAATCACCGGACTTAATAATCCTCGACGTAATGATGAATGAGCCGGATGACGGTTTCTTCCTGGCTCAAAGATTCAGGAAAGAAAAAATCAATATTCCGATTATAATGTATACTTCGGTTTCAAAAACCATCGGAATGAATTTCGGCATAAGCGAAATAGTTCCGGTGGACGAATTTGTTGAGAAACCAATATCTCCGGAAGAGTTGATAGAGAAAGTATCCAAGCTCCTCCACCAGCCGGTTTCAACAGGTACAAAGAAGAAGGGGGGAAAGTAAATGCTGGTATTTGAGAAAAATGCCTTATCTCAGGAGATAGAAAGCCTAGTCGTGAAATACGGCACCAGCCGCTCGGCCTTGCTTCAGATCCTCCAGGAGATACAGAGGAAACATAAATACATTTCCGATTTTGCGCAGCAGGAAGTCGCCAGATTAATGAATATTCATCCCGTTGAGGTGAATAGCGTAATTTCTTTCTACTCATTCCTCCATTCAAAGCCGCAGGGTAGAAATATTGTAAAACTCTGTAAAACGATCAGCTGCGATATGGCAGGTAAAGAAACCGTTGAAAACGCTGTCAAGAGAGAGTTGGGTATTTCTTTTAACGAAACTACAAAAGACAACCGCATCTCGCTTGAATATACCAGCTGTCTGGGTCAATGCGATAGCGGCCCCGCAATGATTATTAATGAAAAAGTTTATACCAGGCTTGATCCTGAAACTGCAGTTAAACTCTTAAATGAGCTGAAGTAGGAGGAAGAGATGGAAAGTAAACTAAAAACAAAAAGAACCGGCCAAGTTATATTTTCACCCTATTCATCTGGAGAAGGAATTAAAAAAGCTTTGTCTCTAGGCAGGGAAAATATTTTATTTGAATTAAAATCCTCAGGTTTAAAAGGCAGAGGCGGCGCAGGTTTTCCAACCTCGACAAAATGGATGCTAAGCGCTGCTGCTGTTGCGGATAAAAAATTTATCGTATGCAATGCAGATGAAGGTGAGCCTGGTACATTCAAGGATAGAGTTCTTCTGCAGGAATATCCAGAGTTAATATTCGACGGAATAGTGATTGCCGGGTTTACTATAGGAGCCCAGACAGGGATAGTATACCTTCGCGGAGAATATGAGTACCTGCTTGAAGGTTTAGAGGATCATTTAATAAAGATGAGAGAAACCAATTTTCTTGGAAAAAAGATTCTTGGAAAAGAAGGATTTGATTTTGACATCAGCATCCGTCTAGGCTCGGGAGCCTACGTCTGCGGCGAAGAAACAGCCCTTATCGAATCGCTCGAGGGGCATAGAGGCGAACCGAGGAACCGTCCTCCGTATCCGGTTGATACCGGCTATATGGGTTATCCTACAGTAGTAAATAATGTTGAAACACTCTCTGCAGTGCCTCATATTATTGTAAAAGGTGCAGATTGGTATAAAAAATTCGGAACGGAAAAATCAAGCGGGACAAAATTATTTTCTGTCTCAGGCGATTGCGAAAAGCCGGGCGTTTATGAACTGCCTTGGGGTATTTCAATTAAAGAACTGCTGGAGCTGGTTGAGGCGAAAAATACAAAAGCCGTCCAGGTCGGAGGTGCCTCCGGAACATGCATTCCTAAATCTCAATTCAATAGAAAATTCGGTTACGAGGATCTTCCAACCGGGGGTTCTATAATAATCTTTAATGAAAGCAGAAGCATGCTGAAGGTTCTGAAGAATTTCATGGAATTCTTTGTAGAGGAATCCTGCGGTCAATGTACACCATGCAGAATAGGGAATACTAAATTGCTTGAAGGTGTGGAAAAAATTGAAACCGGAGAATTTACCTATGCATACATTAATGTTTTGAAGGATCTCGGCAGAACTATGCAGGTAGCATCAAAATGCGGGCTGGGACAATCAAGTCCGAATTCTTTCATATCGATACTTGAAAACTTCAAAGATGAAATTTTCCATACTAAAGGGCAGGGAGGTAAAAATGAATAAAAAAGAATCCAGAATTCCGACAAGTCAGCAGCCCTTTAAGGTTGAAAAACCGGCTAATACATCGACAATCGGCGGAATGATAACTATTCAGATAAATGAGAAAAAAGTATCTGTCCCATTAGGCACTACAATACTCGAAGCCTGCAGGGATAACCAAATACATATTCCAACTTTATGTAACCATGAAGATCTCTGTGTTGCAGGGGTCTGCAGAATTTGTGTTGTGGAAGTCGAAGGTATGAGGACCCTTCAAACGGCATGTACATTTCCAATAACAACACCGATTAAAATTCATACTTCTACACCGATGGTGAGAAAAGCAAGAAGACACATCATCGATCTTCTCCTAAGCGAACATTACGGTGAATGTTATTCCTGCTTTAGGAATGAAAACTGTGAGCTTCAAACTCTGGCTAAAGAGTACGGTGTAGATGAATATACATTCGGGCATATTACTCAGCCCAGGTACAAGGTTGATAAATCTTCTGCTTCCGTAATCCGCGATATGAACAAATGCGTGTTATGTAAAAGATGCGTAAGGACATGTATTGATCTCCAGGAAGTAGGAGTT
>DATKLQ010000467.1:0-2489 GCA_035542335.1 Ignavibacteriaceae bacterium
TGCGGATCAAGTTTATGAAGAAGCCGGGAATGAGTTAAAAAATAATAATTTTACAAGGGCAGATTCTCTTTTTAAGCTGGCAAAGGACCTTGATGCACTTAGGTTCAGGGCGCCTGAGAAGATGAATAAAATTATAGATGATTTAGGAAAAGAATTTCATGCGGCAGTTGTTCCGATAGATTCAATATTTGATTCTAAAAGCCCGGGGGGAATAGTTGGGGACAATTTAATTGTAGATCATCTGCATCCGAATGTGCAAGGATATCAGCTTATGGGGAAAGCTTTTTATGAATCTATGGAGAAACAGGGATATCTTCCGAAAACAGAAAATGCCAAAGTTCCTTTTGATGAGCAGGATAGTCTTACCCGTGCCGAGTTTGTTTTTACAAGACTCGATTCCGTCCTGGGTAATTATTTTATCAGGATATTAAAGACAGATTGGCCGTATATAAAACAACGGGCTCCGGTCTCGAAATTTAAATCGGAGGATTTCCTAAATTTATTTAAACCAAAGAATTTTATTGATTCGATTGCAATGTACAGGATAGAAAATAAAGTATCCTGGATCGATGCGCATTTTATTGCAGCCACATATTATTTGAGAAAGGACGATATAAAAGAATATTTAAAGTATACCAATGTTTTGATCTATCAGTATCCTAATTTTAGAGATCTTGACGGCGTTATTAGATATTTTTATAAACAAAATAAAATAGACCTGACGGATTACACTCCAAAGAGAAATGGATTGATGGCATTATATATCGGAAACTTCAATAATGCAATCAGATATTTAAATGAGGCGTCTAAATCAAATCCTAAGGATCCTTTAGTGTTATATAATCTCTCATTGGCTTATTCAAAGAAGAAAGATTTTAAGACGGCTCTTAGATTTATTAATAATTGCTTAAATATAAATCCATATTATCCGGGAGCAAAATCCTTAAAACAGGAAATTTTAAGCCAAAAAAAGCCTCTAATCTATTGATTTATGATTGATGCAGAATAAAAAATTAATCTACCTGAATTTAATAATCATTTCGGCTTCGCTAATATGTTTTGAAATTCTTTCAACACGCATTTCTTCCGTAATATTTGTGAACAATTATGCATTTATCATTCTTTCACTTGCTATTTTGGGTTTGGGCAGCGGGGGAATATATTCTTACTATAAAATAAAAAAGAAAGAATCCGACGACTTATCGAAATTTTTTGCAAAGATAATAACTCTTGTCGGAATTGCTTTTTCGCTTTTTATAATATCAATCATAAAACTAACCATTACAAATCCTTACATCTATTTTTTACTTCTTTTTCTTCCTTTCTTCTTTGCCGGGATTGTCTATTCCCAGTTCTTTAAAGTATACGCCGAAAATAGTTTTAAATTATATGCATCCGATCTAACGGGAGCCGCATTGGGTTCCCTGGGAACGATAGGAATATTTCAAATCTTTTCGGCACCAAATGCAGTTTTGTTTTTATCCCTTATAATCTTTTGTTCTGCTTTGAGTTTTTTAATCCCAGGTTTTAATAAGAAGAAGATAATTAGTTTCTTTTCTATTCTTTTTCTTCTTGCAGTATTATTGCTTATAAAAGGCACGGCAAATCTATTAGGCAATGTCCCTATCGGGAAGTATTCTGAAAAAGATTACTATTATGTTTATCCTGATGCAGAAAACCTTTCCAAAATTATCGACAGCAGGTGGAGTATTCACGGCAGATCGGATTTAGTTGCTTACAGCAATCAGGATGAGGTGAGGCAATTATTTATAGATGGTGCAGCCGGCACACAAATGTACCGGTTCGGCGGGGATGTAAAAAACTTTAGTCCCCTGTTGTACAATCTTCTAATGAGACATACTACTACCATTCCATTATTATTTATGCGTGAAGACGAGAAGGATAATATGCTTGTAATAGGTCCGGGCGGAGGGAAAGAAGTTTTAACCGGACTGCTGGATGGAATAAAAAATATAACGGGAATTGAAATAAATCCTGATTTTGTCGATATAGTTAAACAATATAAAGATTTCAACGGGGGAATATATACCGATTTTCCGAATGTGAAAATACTCGTGGAAGAAGGACGGCATTATATTAAAAAAACCGATCAGAAATTTGATTTAATAGTAATGGCACTTCCCTCGACCGAGCAGCTCCAGAACATCGACAACCTTGCAATGAATGAGAATTACCTTCTGACAGTTGAATCTTTAAGAGATTATATGAAAATACTGACGCCGGAGGGACGCCTTGTTTTTACAGTCCATAACAGGTGGGAATTAATTCGTCTGATCGTTACTGCCCTTACAACTTTTAAAGAGGAAGGAACAAATTATAAGGATGCCATTAATCATTTTATAATTATAGCCCAGGATTTTGCTCCTACAATTATAATTAAGAAAAAAGCTTTTACTGAAAATGAGACTGCTTATATTAAAAGTATTATTCCTAAAATCCCTAAAGAGCTTCCTCCGGTTACTTTTCTT
>DATKLQ010000468.1:0-2590 GCA_035542335.1 Ignavibacteriaceae bacterium
TCCAGCTTCAGCAAGTCTAAACATTGAGTTTTAATATATTTCTTTTAACTAAGAATCAGTTAGGAGATGTTAGGAATGAATATCGACATTAAACATGATGAAGAGAAGAAGAAATTCTTTTCAATTGTAGACGGAAAGGAAGCCCGCCTGGAATATGAAATTATCGACGACAAAACAATTGAGTTCCCCTTTACATACGTGCCTCAATCGCTTAGGGGAAAAGGCATTGCCGCAAAATTAGTTGAATATGGCTTAGAATACGCCCGAAGTAAAAATCTCTCCGTTATTGCTTCCTGTTCATATGTAGAAAATTTCATCCAAAGGAATCAAAAATATAAAAACTTAGTGACTTAAAAATAATTTAGATTGCTATCTTTTTAATGTTGCAGTCAGAACCATTTCAACCCCGGTCAACGCTCTGGAAACAGGGCAGTTGGTTTTGGTTGTTTCAGCATGTTTTTTGAACTCGGCTTCATCTATCTTTTCAACTGCTCCAACCGTATTTATTTCAATTTTTGTAATCGTAAAGCCTGCCTCTTTTCTTTCTATATGAACCTTATCTTCAGTCCTTATTGAATTTACTTTGTATCCTGCTGTTGATAAACCATGTGCCAGTGCCATTGAATAACAAGCGGCATGAGCAGCACCTATCAACTCCTCAGGATTTGTGTTCTTTCCTGTTTCAAATCTAGAAGCGGCATCATATGGAACATTCATTAATACTTTTGTCTCGCTGCTTAATGTTCCTTTACCGGTTTTGAGATCACCGTTCCATTCTGCATTTCCTTTTCTTACTGCCATTTCTTCTCCTTTTGTTAAAGATTAGTGAATTATTAAAAATAAAAAAAGAATAAAGATGAAAGATGTGCAGGGGAAATTACTTCCCCTCATATTATCAATTATATGTGATCATCATTACTCTCTAGAGCATGATTTATATTTAAAATTGTTTTTAGAATAAGGAGGCTGCCTTTTAAGAAATTAATATTTCGGGACTAAAAATAGGAAGGTAGCTTCCACAAAATGAAACATTTGAATCACAACAATTAAGGAATCTTGAATGAAAGAGAACGGTTTTAGGGAAAATTCAATCGAATTACTAAAAGAAGATATATCTGCTGAAAACAGAACCACCTTGATTCAAAAATACCGTAAAGTTAGGAGCTTTTCTATTGAACTATGCAAACCTCTAGTTACAGAAGACTACGTAATACAATCTATGCCTGATGTTAGTCCAACCAAATGGCATTTAGCGCATACGAGCTGGTTTTTTGAAGCATTTGTTCTCAGAAAAAGCGTTCCTGACTACATATCACTTCATCCTCAATATAATTTTTTATTCAATTCATATTATGTATTGGTAGGTGAAAGATGGACCAGGGCAATGAGAGGCTTATTATCCAGGCCGACAGTAAGTGAGGTTTTTAAATACAGAGATTATATTGATGAAAAGATGGTTGAGTTCCTTGAGAATTCCGGTGAAGAAATATATACCAGCCTTGCCCCGGTTGTGGAGATTGGTATTCACCATGAACAGCAGCACCAGGAATTAATTTTAACCGATATAAAGCATGTATTCTCGATTAATCCTCTTACACCTGTATATTTTAAAAAAGAAACAGAGGAAAAATCGGAGATCCCGGAACTGAACTGGATTTCTTTTAAAGAAGGAGTTCATGAGATAGGCTTCGAAGGAAGGGGTTTCTCGTATGATAATGAAGGGCCGAAGCATAAAGAATATCTTGAATCTTTTCTCCTTTCTTCGCGCTTAATTACGAACGGTGAATACATTGAGTTCATTGAAGATAAAGCTTATCAAAAACCCGAGCTGTGGCTGTCGGACGGCTATGCTGCAGCAGAAAATGAAAAATGGTATGGGCCGTTATACTGGAAAAAAGAAAACGGCAGATGGCAGAATTTTACTTTAAATGGAAAGAGAGAAGTAAATCCCGATGAACCGTTATGCCATATAAGCTATTATGAAGCCGATGCATATGCCCGCTGGGCTGGAGCAAGGCTTCCATCGGAAGCGGAATGGGAAGTTGCAGCAGATAATATTTCTGCCGGGGGTAATTTCGCCGATAATAAAAATTTCCATCCTGTTCCCTTGAAAAATCCAAACGGCGGGTTGCAGCAAATGTACGGCGATGTTTGGGAATGGACCCGGAGCTCTTATTCTCCTTATCCCGGTTATAAAACTCTTCCCGGCGCTTTGGGTGAATATAACGGGAAGTTCATGTCTAACCAGATGGTGCTGAGAGGAGGTTCGTGTGCGACTTCACTTAGCCATATAAGAAAAACCTACAGGAACTTCTTTCCGCCGAATGCAAGGTGGCAGTTTATGGGAATAAGACTTGCAAAAGATATTTAGTTAAGAATAGGGTAATTTAGAAATAAAGGAATTAAGATGAGATCTAAAGCCGAAGAAACTGCCCCGGAAGAAATCTTAAATGAAGTGCTCGAAGGTTTAAACGCTCCCAGGAAATATCTGCCTAGTAAATTATTTTATGATGAAAAAGGTTCAGAATTGTTTGATAAAATAACAGAGCTGATTGAATATTATCCCACCCGGACCGAGATAAAGATAATG
>DATKLQ010000469.1:0-11408 GCA_035542335.1 Ignavibacteriaceae bacterium
AAAACAAATAAGATTACGCATGAATTTGCAGCAGTAAAAAACTTCCATTCATTTATAAGAGATAGGAAAATTAAATTTAAAATTATAAGCAGGAAATAAAAAACTATTACTACCAGGTCATAAGCTTTTAAATTATATACAAAAGATTTTATTGAACTCATAGAGCCAATAAAATATTACTCTTATAATAATCCGTCAACTATATTTTTCACTTCCTTTCTTTTTGCGAACTCCGCAAGTTTTAGAAAACTTCCGATTCCGTGTTGTTCGGCCCTGAGAGATAAATCGATTCCTGAACCGGAAAAATCTATATCACCAAATATACTATTACTTAATGAGTTTTTAATGGTTTTTCTCCTGTTGCCGAATGCTGCCTTAACTATATTTATTAAAAGCTGCTTGTCATTCTCTTCCATGCTTATATCTTTGAAGTATAAATGAATCACAGCGGAAAAAACTTTAGGTTTGGGGAAAAATACATTTGGGGAGACTTTAAAGGAGAGTTTTGTTTCCGAAAAGAAGTTCAGCAGGATGGTTAGGATTCCATAGTTCTTACTCCCTCTCTCCGCTGTTATTCTTTTTGCTACTTCATACTGAACCATTAAAACGGAATCCCTGATCAGGTCATTATTTAAGATCAGCTTGAATAAAACCGGGGAGGTTATATTATAAGGAATATTGCCGGCGATTCTCAGGATCCGGTTTTTCTTCATTCCCTGCCTGAAATTTTCCGGATATAACTTATTCAGATCCAAAGTTAGAAAATCTCTATTTATAATATTTAATGCAGGGAATTTTTTTGATAAAACCGCAGCGGCTCTTTTGTCTATTTCAACTGCCGTCAGATCAGGGGTATGTTGAAGAAGGGCATTTGTCAAAGCACCCAGGCCAGGCCCAATTTCAATAAGCCGGTCCCCGGATTTGGGATCGATTTCTTTTATAATTTTACCGATGATGTTTGGATCTTTTAAATAATTCTGCCCGAATCTTTTTAAAGGCTTCAGATTATCCATTGCCGTAAGGATTTTCCTGAACTTTCAATTTATTTGATATGCAATTTATTATTTTTTCCATAGCCATGAAATTTTTTCAATTTTTGAAAAAAAGCATTTTCTTTCTAAATTTGATTGAGCAAAAATAAAAAAGCAATTCGAATATCTTATCATGGAGGTACTCTGAGTAAGGATTACATTATAAGCGTTGATATGGGGGGCACTAAAATACTTGGCTGTCTATTAAACTCCGATGAAGGAATCATAGCCAGGGCAAAAATACCCACGAAAATCGGGGGAAAGACTTCCGGATATGTGCATTCACTTAAAGAGGTTGTTGATGCCGTAATTGAACAAGCGGGCTTAAAAAAGGAAAGGATTAAAGCCGTTTGCCTTGGCGTGCCCGGCTCGGTGGATCCATATACCGGGAGAATCGGCCTGGCGCCTAATATAGGCTTGAAGAATATTTTTATAAAAGATAAGCTACAGGAAATTATTCCTTATCCTGTTCTGGTTGAAAACGATGTCAACATAGGGGCTCTCGGAATCAAAAGATTCGGCGTAGGTAAAAAAGCAAAAAATATGCTTGCGGTATTTGTGGGAACGGGAATCGGCGGTGCACTGATCCTGGATGAAAAAATTTACAGGGGAAGCACATTTGTCGCCGGGGAAATCGGGCACATGATTGTAGAAGAAGGAGGGCCGCTCTGCGGATGCGGTCATTATGGCTGCTTCGAGGCGGTTGCAAGCCGGACGGCTATTGCAAATAATATCCTAAAAGATATGAAAAAGCAGAAAAAAAGCTTCCTGAAAAAAATAGTTAAACCTGGGCAGCGAATAAAAAGCGGGGCCCTTGCTGCAGCCGTTGAAGCCAAAGATAAAGTAGTAATTAAAAATTTATCCGATGCATGCCGGACAATCGGGTTGGTGCTCGCTAATGTTTCTAACCTCATGAATGTAGATATGATTGTTCTCGGGGGCGGATTAATAGAAGCGCTTGATTATTTTATGCTCCCTATAATAAAGAAATCATATAAGCAATTTGTTTTGAAAGAATCCTCGCGCGGTGTAAAAATTGTCGAATCAGACCTGGGGGATGAGGCGGCAATCTTCGGGGGGATTCCCCTAGCTGAAGAGTTCCTGGGTATAAAAGTTTAATGTCTAACCCGGCTAAGCAGTAACCGTAAGTTATTCGTTAAAGGTTAATAGTTATCCGGAAGAACTCGATTAACGATTAACTACCTGTCCCGACTAGGCGGGATTAACGATTGACTTTTCCATTTTATGCATAATTTTACTATGTATTCCTGCTGAACTGCTTTTCAATTTCAAGCAGTTCGTTCGAGTAATTTTCCCAATTACTTAAGCATTCCGCAAGTTCAGCTTTAACCTGCTTAAACTCATTGTTCTTAAATTTAGCAGATTCCGGGTTGGAATATATTTCGGGATTTCCGAGTTCCGACTCGATCTGCTTTTCAAGTCTCTCCAGATCCGAAATCCTTTTTTCAAGTGCTGAAATTTTTTGAATTATCTCTTTCGTTGCCGAATATTTTTTCTGCCGCAGTTCGGCCTCAAATTTCTTCAAATCTTTCCTGCTTAAATTATCCGTCATGCCTTCTGCCGAGGATTTATTTTCAGCCTGGAGATGGACTTCTTTATTCTGGGGGATTTGCTGATGCTTTGAGAGGTAATAATCAATTCCGCCTTCATAAACTTTTATTTTTCCTTCCCTCATTTCCACTGTCTTGGTTGCAATAGGAGAAAGGAAATCCACATCGTGGGAGACAATTACAAGCGACCCGGCAAAATTTATAAGTGCATTTTTAAGCACTTCTTTTGAGGAAAAATCCAGGTGGTTTGTCGGTTCATCTAAAATCAGGAAATTAGATTTTGTTAAGAGCATTTTAGCCAGTGCTACCCTGCTTTTTTCCCCGCCTGACAAAACCGCAACCTTCTTAAAAATGTCGTCTCCCCTGAATAAAAACGATCCGAGCAGTGTTCTCAATTGATTTGCAGGAATACCTTCTGAAGATTCTTCCATTGTACCGATAATATCTAATTCCGGGTTTAAATCGTCGGCAACATCCTGTGCGTAGTAAGAAATAATTGTGTTATATCCTAGAATCCGTTCACCTTGAGTAACCGGAGCAATCCCGGCAAGAATTTTTGCCAGTGTAGTTTTACCTGCACCGTTCGGACCGACGAAAGCAATCTTATCACCGCGGTTAATATGGAAATTAATTCCGCTGAAGATTTCATTATTGCCGTAAGATTTGGAAACCGAAATCAGCTCTATATTTATTCTGCCGCTTTTGGGAGGTTCGGGGAATCGAATATTGATTTCAGAAAGATTTTCCGGCGCATCGACAAGCTCAATTTTTTTGAGCATTTTTATCCTGCTTTGAACCTGCCTTGCCTTTGTAGCTTTATACCTGAAACGCTCGATAAATTTTTCCGTATCCTCGATTTTCTTCTGCTGAAGAATCAATTGAGCCTCTGCTTGTTTATCCCGCTCTTCTTTGAACTTTATGTAATCATTATAACTCCCGTTAAAATTGTAGAACCGGCCGTTGTATATCTCCAGAGTTTTATTTGTAACCTGATTTATCAAATATTTATCATGGGAAACAATGAGCAGGGAATTCCGGTAATTTTTAAGGTAGTCTATCAGCCATTCAAGGGAATCTATATCGAGGTGGTTAGTCGGTTCATCTAACAATATAATTTCATTCTGGGAGATTAAAATTTTGGACAGAGCAATCCTCATCTGCCATCCGCCGGAAAATTCATCCGTCAGCCTCTCGAAATCATTCTGCCGGAATCCCAAACCGGTCAATATTTTTTCCACTTTAGACTCCGCGCTGAAGGAATCCAATTCCTCCAATCGATGATGCAGCACTCCAAGCTGGTTAACAAGGTCATTCCCTTCTTCATCGGTTAAATTCCCGCGGGATAAAAGTTCTGTAATTAATACCTCCTTCTCCTGCAAATAAATTATATCGGTCAGAGCGGATTTTGCCTCATCAAGCAAAGTCTTTCCGCTGTGCGTCACGTTTTCTTGGGGGAGATAGCCGATTGAAATTTTTTTCTGCCTGCGGATATTTCCTTTTTCAGGTTCAATTTCCCCTTTAATTATTTTCAGGAGAGAAGATTTTCCTGATCCGTTTGCACCGACAAGCGATACTTTATCACCGCTATTAATTTTATAATTCACATTGCGGAAAAGGTATCTTCCGCCGAACTGAAGTGAAATATTGGAGAGGTCAATCATTCTTTTATTACGGCAACTTTCCCGGTAACAATATTATTCCCTTCTTTATCAAAAGCCACAATAAAATAAATTCCGCTGCTGACAAAGTTCCCTTGTGTGTCTGTACCGTCCCAGAATGCAATATCACCGCCGGGTGAAGCTTCAGTTTCCGATTCCAGATATTTTACCAGTTTCCCGGTTAAAGTTAAAACTTTAACCTCACTGTCTTTTATTAAATTTCCTATCTTTAATTGAGTGTCTCCTCCATTAAGCACGAATGGATTCGGGTAAAGCAGAAGTTCGGAATAACTTTCTTTTGGTTCTATTGAAGGTGTATCAAATGAGACGAGGCCCAGGTCAGTTCCGACATAAATTCTCCCGGTTTTCCGGTCAATTGCAATGCTTTTAATTTCATTGGTGGGCAACGGGCTATTTTTAGTCGTATATGAAGCTATAAGCTGGGAGCCATCGGAATTAAGAACTTGTAAACCCTGATTAGTTCCAATCCACTTCTGGTTCAAAGGATCGACTGCTATACAATTGATTGACTGCTGCCGGAGGGAAAATACTTCCGTTATACTGAGGTTTGAAGTTGATGTTAAAATGCTTTCCTGGTTGGAAATAATATTAAGCCCCAATCCGGTGCCGACCCAGATATCTCCACGTAAGTCGACTGCAATAGCAGTAATTAAATTATCGACGAGGTTGTTTGTCTTATTTAAAAATCCCGATTTATCATCAGACGGATCGTCGTAAGTTTTATTTTCATTGAAATAGAAGAGCCCCTGCTTTAGTATATCTTGAGAACAGTACCATTTAGTATCGTACTGATCAATTACCAAAAAATGCATCCGTCCCAAATAAATATTTTGAGCTGCCGGAACGGAAAAATGATACCATAAACTGTCTGGCGTCAGCATGCTCAATGATTGTCTGCTTCCGGCAAACGAGTTTAATATCCATAAATTATTTCTGGAGTCTGCTGCGAATCCTGAAATGACAATATATTCAGGGTCCACATCCTGTCCTATTATATCAGTATTTCCTGCATCAAAAATATCAAGCTGATTATTTTTCATTCTGGCAAAACCTCGTCCCCAATTGCCGAAGTACTTTGTATTATCCGGCGCAACATAGGCGGCAAAGTAGCTGTTTGTAGGAAGCTTAGGAGTATTTGCCGTATTATAATTTGTCCATAATTCACCATTATACATGAAAAAGCCAACCCCTTGAGGATCCTGACCCGAGGCCACCCAAAGATTGCTTTCATTATCAACAGCTAAGCTGAAAAATTTATTAGCTTGTGGGCTGTTCGGATAAATATAATCACCGGAAGACGTTCTTAAAACTCCGTTCCCGGTTGCAGCGAGCATACCCATGCGGGAGGCGAATTCTATAGAAATTAAATTTACAGCAGATGAATAGATTTCCGTTAGCAGGCTGTTTGTGTAGAGATATATCCTGTCTGCGGAAAGAATAAAAAGCGAATCGCCGGAAACTTCTATGTCCGAGATCATGCTGTTTAATTCAGGAAGAAAAGGACTCCAAGCGCTGCCGTTAAAAGCAGATAAGCCTGCATCAGTGGAAGCTAAAATAAAATTCTGGTACTTAACTGTTTTAAGAACCCTGTCTGACGGCAAACCTGATCCTATCTGAAATACATCCCATGATTCGGGAACGGACAAATTCCTGGAACCCTTTTTTTGAACAGCAAGCCCGACGTCCGTACATGCATAAATTACGTCAAACTTAGCGGCACTGTTTATTTTTAAACTGGAAGGAAGAATGCCAAGTTTAGTAAATGTATCATAAAATGTATAATTCTCTGAATTAATTAAGGAAATTCCAAAATCTGTAGCAGCTAAAATTGTGTCACCGGAGGCCGAAAGTGAGTTTACTTGTTTTAGGGTTTTATCGCTGTTAAAAATATCCAGGATATTATGGACCGAATTTGAGGCAGGATTGTATACATCTATAGTTCCTTCGCTTCCCCCGAACCAGATTTTCCCGCTGTTGTCCATGCATAAGGAGGTTAAAGAAACTCCCTGCAGTCCTTCCTCCCTGCGTAGAGTAATAAATGAACTATCCCTGGAGTTAAAGTAAAACGCTCCCCCGTTTGTAGCGCTCCAAAATCCCTCCCCGGATATTTTCAAATCATTAACATATTTCATATCTGTATAGAATTTCCAGTTGGAGACCTGCTGCGGGTAGATGAGGCCAAGGCTTATAAAGAGAAATGATATAAATAATCTGTTTTTCATATTTTGCCTTTTTATAGAAACCGGAATAGTAGGGATTATTGAATAGTCTTCTTTAATGATCTTAAAATTCCAAAGTAATTTAATATTTTTTTGAATATCAAAAAGTGTAAATCGTTTTTCTTTAATAATTTAAAATGATTCATTAGATTTGATCACTTTAATGAAATAGAGAAACCATTGTCGAAAAAACCGGATTTTAAACTAAATAATAAATCATTGTCTATAATATCGGCAGTTATTATATCCTGGTTCCCGGTTTTTTTCATACCTTTCTTAAATGATGATTATCAGATAATTTCATTTTATTCAAACAAAAGCTTTTTTGAATTATTAAAAGTCTTTTGGGAAAGAGGTGTTTATTATTATTATTGGCGTCCAATACCGGATTTTATACACGGCTTAACACTATTCATTGCAGGGTTCCATCCTTCGGCTTTCAGATTAGGAGGGATAATTATATACTGCATCGCATCGCTCCTAGTTTACCGCATATTCCGATTTTTAGGTTTGAAGGAGAAAACAGCGTTTTGTGCAGCCCTGCTGTTCGGGATTCTTCCTTCACATGCCTTTGAAGCTGCATGGATTGCCGATCAATTGGAATCGTTGACTGCCATATTTCTTTTGCTCACACTTATTAACTATTTAAAAGTTTATTCAGAATGTTCATCTATTAAAAAGAAAAATAAAACGCGAAGAAAATATTTGCTCTTCTCTGCGTTCTGGTTTACAGCCGCATTAATGACCAAAGAAGTTGCTTATACCGGGATATTTATACCGGTTATTGCCTTAATTTATAAGGGTAATTTTGATAGAGATTCTCTGCGCCGCACATTAAAGGATGTGCTTGGCGGGTTTTTCATACTTGTCGCCGTATTTGTTTACAGAATTATCTTCGTCGGAGGCACTCCTTTTGCCGCTTCGCATTTCAACAATATATCGATAACCGGGATTGTAAAGAATTTTTTCATATATATACCATTGGTATTCTTTCCGCCGGAAGTACTTGAAACTATTTACAGCCTCTCCAGCATAATTGTGGATTTGCTTTTGATTCTTGCAGCATTGATCTTTTTAATTATAATGATAAGAAGATTTAAAGGTTTAAATAAACTTAATAAGAATATTTTCTTTACCGGTTGCGCCTGGTTTATAATTTTTATTATCCCTGCATTGCCAACTTTAATGAGATGGTATGTCTTTACTGCTTCCATAGGATTAATATTAATGCTGTCGGTATTAATCGAAACTTTGTATGGCAAAAAAATTTTTTTTGCGGCTTTTTTGGCATTGTTAATATTCCTGGGGTTCTGCGATTTCAGTATAATGCTCAACTGGAGGGAAGCAGGGGTTAAAATGGAAAATGCATTGAACAGCATAAAAGATCTCAGGCAGAAGATAACATCCGATACCCTTTATATCTGGGGGGCACCCGATAAGTTCAAAAGAGTTCCGATGATGAAATTGGGAATTCAGCAGTCGGTTGAATGGGTTCTCGGAAGCCAAAGGAGAGAAGTCCGGGTGCTGTCTCCCCTGCGTACCGAACTTATGGATGAAGAATCGGAAATCGTGCTGAGGGAAGATTCAGATTCAGCATTAAACTTTGTTTTAAATAACGGGAGGTTTCTGCCCGAGGGGGGTAATTCAAGATCTATCGTTGTTAAGGAAGAAATAAATTCAGAAAATCCTCAATTCAGGATTAAAATTAAGACTATTCCCGATCCGCTCGGAAGAGCCCGCTCCGAAGCTGTAGTAAAGTTTTTACAAGAAACTTCTGCATTCAATATATTTTATACAGGGAATAAATTTTTACCAGTTAAGAAAGAACGCTGGCAGAGGTATAAACACTAAGTCTAAAAATTTTCATCCGAAGATAGATTGTAGATGGACAAGAGTGAATGATCTTTTTGGGAATGTACTTTAAATCTTTTTCAGCAAATCAGCCATTTCAATTGCAGTCAATGCTGCTTCCCATCCTTTATTGGAGGAATCCGGTGCGGATCTTTCAACAGCCTGCTCAACATTCTCCGTAGTCAAGACTCCGAAAATCACAGGCAGGCCGTATTTCAATGAAGTCTTCATTATTCCCTTGCTTACTTCGGATGCGATCAAATCAAAATGAGCCGTTTCGCCACGAATAACTGAACCAATGCAGATTATTGCATCGTATTTTTTTTGTAATGCAAGCTTATCTGCGGTTAAGGGAATTTCAAAAGCTCCCGGAACCTTTATAATATCATAACATCCTTCATTCAAGCCGTACTCCTTAAAGCAGCCGGTTACGCCATTTAAAAGCCTCTCGCCTATCATCTCGTTATATTTACTTTGTATTACAGCTATTTTAAGTCCTGCCGGCGAGCGGCTTCCCTCTAGAATATTCATAAAGAGTAATTAATTGTAAGACATTTGAAAAAATTTTCAGGCAGTATTTCTCAATAGACGTTTTCTCATTGCATCTACTATTGATGAGGGAATCGTATATTTCCCGAAATTCTTCTCATCATCCCTTTTCCCTCCGTGGAAATCGGATCCTCCCGATTCGAGAAGAAAATATTCATTTACTATTCCCCTGTAAAATTTTTCTTGCTGTGCATTATGTGAAGGATGTAATACCTCAATTCCATCAACCCCGGAATCAATTAATTCTTTCAGAATATCCTCAGGCATGTTTCCGGGATGCGCAATGAATGATAAGCCTCCGGCGTCACTGATTATTTTAAATGCGCTTTGCGGGGAAATATGGACTTTCTTTTCATAGGCCGGGCATCCGTTCCCTATATATTTATTAAAGGCTTCATAATAATTTGAGACAAGTCCTTTCTCAAGCATTTTCTGCGCGATATGGGGTCTGCCGATTGCCGAATGCTTGGCATGAATCAGAACTTCTTCAAATGAAAGAGGGAGGCCCAGGGAATTTAATTTTCCGACTATTCTAACTGCGCGTTTAATCCTTTCTTCCCTGAAGAATGAAAGGTATCTCTCCAGCTCCTCGCTGTTTAGATCGATAAAATACCCCAGTATATGAACTTCTTTATCTCTTATATCGGAGCTGATTTCCAGTCCGGGGATCACTTCAATCCCGGCTTCGGCTCCCAGCTCTGCGGCTTCCGGGATTCCGGATAGATTATCATGATCGGTAATGCTTATAATATCTAATCCTGCGCCTTTGGCTTTTTCGACTATCTCCTTGGGAGAGTAGAACCCGTCTGAATTTGAGGTATGAATATGTAGATCTACATTCCCGTTCATTACTTATTTCTTAGCTGAATAATTCTTTAAATTTTTCGTAATTGATGATTCTGAGGCGTGAACCGTCCAGCTCAACCAGACCTTTTTTTGCGAAGGAATGGAGCGTCCGGGAGATCGTTTCTCTCGATGTTCCGGCCATATTTGCGAGATCATGCTGGAAGGGGAGCTTTTCTATTTCGACCGTTCCTTGTTTGATTTTCCCTACGTCATCGGCCAGCTGCAGAATTACAGTAGCTACTTTACCTTCGGCATCTTTTAATGAGAGCGATTTGATTTTCATATCAGCCGCTCTAAGCCTTTGTGTCAATTCCTGAAGCAAAGTAATGGAAATTTCCGGGTGGTTTTGGAGCAAATCCAGGAAATCGCTGCGCTGGATAATAAAGAGCTCCGAATCTTCCATTGCAGTAACATTAGCCGATCTGGCTAAACCGTCAAGTATTGCCATTTCACCGAAGAAATCAGAATCTCCCAGGATGGTTAGTATAACTTCTTTGCCGTCATCGCTTACTCTTGAAACTTTGACTTTCCCGCTGATGATGACAAATAAAGCCGAACCTGTTTCATGTTCGAAAAGAATTACAGAATCTTTTTTGAAAGATTTCTGGATCCCCAGTTTTGATATTTTCTCAAGTGTATCTTCATTTAATTCTGAAAAGATTGGGACATATTTGAGGAATTCGGTAGTTTCTTGCATTTGAATGCCTGCATGTTGTTAATTAAAAAAGTAATATACTTGCGCACTTATTGAAAGTCAACCGCTGTTGCAGCAATTATAGCCGCGAACTGCACGAATTAAATCATCAATTAATAATTTTTTAATTCGTGAAACCTGCCTTGCCTTACTTGAGGTTATATGAACCGGCAGGCAGGTTAGCGGCTAATTTAAAATTCATCCCGGAGGCCAGTTCATTTGCCTGCCTCCCAGGAGATGCATATGCAGGTGGTACACTGCCTGTCCGCCGTTGCTGCCGCAGTTAATTACGATCCTGAACCCGTCTTCGTTTATATTCATCTGTTTTGCAATCAGGTTTGCCGCGTCAAACATTTCTCCTAAAAGCCGGGAATCTTTTTTACCGTCAATGTCTGTAATCTTTGCAATTTCCTTTTTTGGAATAATCAGAACATGCACCGGGGCTTTTGGATCGATATCTTTAAAAGCTAAAATATTTTCTGTTTCGTAAATTATATCTGCCGGTATTTCTCTTTTTATTATTTTAGAAAATATTGTCATTTTACTCCTTTCTCAAACCTGGTTCTAAGAGAAAAAGATTATTCTGCCCGCTCGATTCCGTATTTTTTTATTTTATTATAAAGATGGCTCCGCTGTATGTCCAGAATTTCAGCAGTCTTGCTTATATTCCAATCATTCAGCTCCAGCTGCTTGATTATGAAAGCTTTTTCGGCTTTCTCTTTAAAATCCTGGAACGAATTGCTTTCGTTAATAATATCGCTCAGCGAAGCCTGTCCGCCGGCGATTAAAGGTTCAATATCTTTCCGGACTATTTCTTTTTTATCAATAATGATTATTACTCTTTCAATAAAATTTTTCAATTCCCTGATATTCCCGCTCCAGGGCAGTCCCTGGAGAAATTTCAGAGCTTCCTCATTAAATTTTACAAATCCCTTTTTATATCTTGTACTGATTTCACCTGCAAAGTT
>DATKLQ010000470.1:0-5664 GCA_035542335.1 Ignavibacteriaceae bacterium
CCAAAATATCCAGATGATTCAAAAAATATTTCGACATACTCTTTTCCTAAAATAAGATTGAATGATTTTTTCCCTTTTCCTTTTTACTTTTTACTTTACTTCATGCACATGAAGACCGCATTCTTTTTCCGAACCGTTCTCCCACCACCACCTGCCTGCCCTGAAATCTTCTCCTGCCGAAACTGCTCTTGTGCAGGGTGTGCACCCGATGCTTATAAATCCTTTATCATGCAAAATATTATATGGAACATTATTTTTAGTTATAAAATTTTTTATATCCTCAAAGGTCCAATCAAATAAAGGATGATATTTATATATCTTATATTGATCATCCCACTCTAAATTCTCCATCTCTTTCCTGCTCTCCGATTGCTCCGCACGTATTCCTGTAATCCAAAGCTGCTTACCTTCCAGAGCGCGTTTTAATGGTTCAACCTTTCTTATAAAGCAGCATTCTTTCCTGTTTTCAACGGATTCATAAAAGCTGAAAGGTCCTTTTTCATTTACAAGCTTTTCAACCTTTGAATTTTCAGGAAAAAATATTCTGATTTTCTTTCCATATTGTTCATTTGTTTTATTAAGAACAGAATATATCTCGTTAAATAATCTTCCCGTATCTATTGTAAATATTTCAACAGGCAGGTCATTTGAAAAAATTAAATGAGTAATCACCTGGTCCTCTAAACCAAGACTGCTGGAGAAAACAATTTTTCCACTGAAGATCTCAGACAAAATCTTTAACGAATCTTCTGCGGGTTTATTATCAATAATATTTTTTAATTGACTTAAACTATAATTCATACTATGCCTTATTAAAAATCGTAATGTTATTATTTCCTTCTCCTTTGACCGGCATAGATGGGGCTTTTGATTTCTTCAGCGCCTGTTCAACATCATCTATGATATCCTGAATATTTTCCAAGCCGACTGATAATCTCATTAGTCCCGGAGTGATGCCGGTTTTAATTTTTTCCTTTTCGGTCAGGTTGGAATGCGTCGTGGAAGCAGGATGAGTTATTGAACTCTTCGCGTCGCCAAGATTCGGAGTACGGGAAATAACCTGAAGGGCATCCATGAATTTTTCGGCTCGCCGGTATCCTCCTTTCAATGTCAAAGTAACAATTGCGCCGCCCAGCTTCATCTGCTTCTTTGCTAAAGAATATTGGGGATGGGTAGGAAGAAAAGGATATAGTAAAGATTCAATTTCACTGTTATCTTTAAAATAATTTGCAAACTTTAAAGCATTTTCGGAATGCTTTTCCATTCTTAAAAAAAGTGTCTCCAGGCTTTTCGAAAGCATCCAGGCATTAAAAGGAGAAAGAGAAGGGCCGGTATGCCGGGCAAAAAATTCTATTTCCATTATTAATTCTCTTTTGCCGGCTATAACTCCTCCCAAAACTCTGCCTTGTCCGTCAATGAATTTTGTAGCCGAATGGATTATCAGGTCCGCATTGAAGTCTGCCGGTGTTTGCAGAACAGGAGTGGCAAAAGTATTATCAATAATTAAGATAAGGTTATGCTTTTCTTTTAGTCTCCTCAGAATTTCCAAATCAATTATTTCCAGCTGGGGATTAGAAGGAGTTTCAGCAAAGATAATTCTTGTTTTTTCATTGATGGCTTTTTCCCAGGCATCAGGGCCGGAACCGTCTACATAAGTATGACTGATTTCCCATTTCGGCAGAATTTTGGTCAGCAGCTGGTGTGTAGAACCAAAGATTGATCTCGAAGCGACGACATGTTCGCCAGATTTAAGAAGTGCGGCCAAGCTTGCGAATACCGCTGCCATCCCGGTGGCAAAAGCAGATCCGGCTTCGGCATTCTCCAGAGCGATCATTTTTTTTACAAATTCGGTTACATTCGGATTAGATAAGCGGGAATAGATATCTCCTTCGGCTTCGTTGGCAAACAAGGCTCTTCCTTGTTCGGTATTATCGAATACAAAACTTGAGGTTAAATACAAAGGAACCGAATGTTCCCTGTGTTTCGATTTTTCAGTTTGTATTCTGATTGATTTTGTTTCTTTTTTCATTCAAAAAAAAAGTTAATGTTTAAAATCATTATCTACCAAAAAGATGTAAACAATATTCTGAGGCTTAATGCAATTACCAAAATTCCCACAAGGATCATCATTGTTTTTACCGGGAGCTTTCCTGCAATTTTAGCGGCAATAGGTGCAGCAGTAATACCACCAATCACTAGCCCAATTATAATCTGCCAATGGGTCAAGCCGATAAATGTTACAAATGCGGCTGAACTTGAGAGCGCTACAAAAAACTCAGCAAGATTTACCGAACCTATTGTAATAAGCGGATGTTTTCCTTTCGCAATTAATGTTGAAGACATTATTGGTCCCCACCCGCCTCCCCCCATTGAGTCGAGCAAACCCCCAATACCGGCTAACGATGCAATATGTTTTATCTGATTATTGTTTTTTCTTTTATTCCTGGATTTAAATAAAATCACTATTCCCAAAACCAGCGTATAAGCCGCGATAACAGGTTTGACAATAAAATTGTATTCCGAGAGCGAGCTCAGAAAATATGCTCCGAGCACCGCACCGATTACTCCGGGGATGAGCAGGTTCTTAAAAAGCTTCTTACTTACATTTCCGAATTTCAAATGAAAGAAGCCTGAAGCACCGCACGTAAAGACTTCCGAAGCATGTACGCTCGCACTGGTAACTGCAGGCGGATACCCTAATGCAAGCAGAAAAGCAGTCGCGCTGACTCCGTATGCCATACCCAGCGCACCGTCAATCATCTGCGCAATAAAACCGACTATAATGTACCAATGGAACCCGGGATTAAGAGAAGAGATGATTTGTGTAATGCTGTTTTTCAGCGAGCTAAAGCCGACATTCTGAAAGAAAAGATGGCCGGCAATCATTGAGAATATAATGATGAGAGATCCGAACAAAAACTTCGTAATTTTTTTAAACTTGAATGTCTTTTTTGAAGTTTCGTTTTTTAGTTTTGATTCAGATTGATCTGCCTGAAGGTTCTCCACCAGAACTGAAGTTATTTTATTAAGGATCTTGACCTTTTCAGAAAAGTTCCCGCTTAATTTACTCCTGATGCCTACAAGATTATCGAGTACATTTTCAAGCTCATCGGGTAAGGTTTTTTCCAGGAATTCCCGCAGCCTTTTCGCAATAGTCGGAGATTTTCCGTTTGTGGAGATCGCCAGCTTCACGCTGCCTTTTTGTACTACAGAACTTAAATAAAAATCACAAAGATCCGGAGTATCTGCAACATTGATCAGAATTTTATTCTTCCTCGCTTCTTCCCGTATTACCGAATTCAATTCTCTATTATTTGCAGCAGAGATAATAACATCCTTATCCTTTAGATCACTGTTCTGAAAAGCCCTCGGGATTATTTGAACATTCGGATATTCTTCACTTAACAGAAGAATCTCTTCTTTTATAGATGGAGCAACTAATGTTACATTTGCCTCCGGGCTATTTTTTAGAACTGCCCTAAGCTTTTCAAATCCCACCGAGCCTCCGCCTACAATAAGAGTATTTAAATTTTCAAGCTTTAGGAATACGGGAAACAATCTGTTCGAATCTTCAGGCAGCCGGTTCTCATGCAGATCAATAAATCTTAATTTCGTTTTTTTATTTTCTATCTGATTTCGAGTCCGTATTTTTCTGTTTGTTTCAGGCATAATTCACTATAAAGATTAGTACATAAGCATAGGGCATAGAGCAAAGAGTATAGTCAATAATTTATATTCAATTTTAAATTATTTTTCAGGATTGCTTGGGCATGAGGATGAAGCCTTACAATTTCTCCTATTATAATTACAGCCGGGGATCCAAGTTCGTTTTGAAGAGCAAGTTCTTCAAGATTTTCCACTCTGCCGATCCCGATTTTTTCATCCGGCAGCGAACCGTTTTGAATTATTGCCGCCGGAACCTCAGGCTTGCCGGCACGAATAAAAATTTCCGAGATTTCTTTCAGCTTCTGCATTCCCATTAAAATGATAATAGCTGCATTCGTATCTGCAGCCCTGTAAATATCTTCAGATAATTTGCCGTTTGATGTTGTCGCGGTAGTTACCCAAAAGCTTTCATTTATTCCGCGTTTTGTTAAAGGAATATGCTGCAGTTCCGGAACGGCATACAAGCTTGATATTCCGGGAATAACTTCAACTTTTATATTGAATAATTCCGCATAAGCAAGCTCTTCATGACCTCTTCCAAAAACAAATGAATCTCCGCCTTTAAGTCTTACTACATGCCCGAAATTAAATGCATAATTAACTATCATGTTGTTTATTTCATTTTGTGAATAAACATGGCTGCCGGCTCTTTTGCCGACGAAAATTCTTTTTGCTTCTTTCTTTGTATGTGTGAGCAGTTCAGTATTAACCAGCGCATCATACAGAACCACATCGGCGGAAGCTAATGCATTGATACCCTTAATTGTAATTAGTTCCGGATCGCCCGGTCCTGCGCCGACCAGAGTAAGTTTAGGAATTATTTCCTGCTCTATGTTCTTCATAAGCTCCTTAAGCTTCTTAAACTGTTATTAAACAGCTGCCAATATCTTTTCTTTCTTGGATGAAATGGGACGGATATTCCTATATGCTAAAGCCGTGCGAAGAAAATCTCCGGCTTGCTTAAAATATTTTTCCGCGAATTCTTTTGAAGGCTCATTCTGATTTATTTGCATTGTAATTTCTTTAAAATCACTTTTAAAGTTAAAAGAAGGTTCATTGTTAAAATGATTTTGGAATTCATTAATAATTCCATGCAGGGTTGTGGGACTTACATCCTTTGTAAGCAGCAATGCCTTAGCTGCGCTTACAAAAACAGAATAACTATGATAAATTGAATCAGCGAAAGCTTTATTAATTAAAGAATCTTCCGCCCATTCAAGTTTCTCTTGGGATTCGTAAAGAAGAGTCGCAACGAGATCGATTATAACGCCGGCGCACTCGCCTGTTCCTACGGCAGTCGAGAACTGTTCATTATCTCCCCAATCTATATAATCCGTTTCTTTTAAATTTGTTAAATCCGAAAGATGTTTTAATAGATGATTGAAATAAATTTTCCCTTTCCTGTCATAATAATTGTTAAAGTACTCGCCTTCCATAGAATTATCTTTATAATCATCAAGAATTATTCTTAATGCATCGGGAACTCTCCTGCTCGGAATTTTGATTATTCTCTCTGAGAACCTTCCTATTCCGTTTCCGAATGAGCCGCCGCCCAGCATCAGCTGTAGTGCAGGCAGAACTCTTTTACCGTTTTTAATCGAGCTTCCGTGAAACCCGATATTTGCAATTCCGTGCTGTCCGCAGGAATTCATGCACCCGCTTATTTTAATTTTTATATCGTTATTGTAGATAAGATCAGGGTATTCGGCATGCATCACTCTTTCCAGCTCGGCAGAAATAGAAGTGCTGTCGGAGATACCAAGATTGCATGTGTCTGTTCCGGGGCAGGCAGTGATATCAAGCGTACTATCAAACCCTGGTTCGGCCAGGCCGAGTTTTTTTAATTCAATATAGAAAAAAGGAAGAGCATCCTTCTTTAAAAATCTGACTAAAAATCCCTGGTTTACAGTGATTCTCAAATCATCCGCAGCTAAATCTTTTATCAATTGAGCGAGAAGCCTTGCCTTGCCGGTACTTATATTTCCCAGTAAAATTTTT
>DATKLQ010000471.1:0-9281 GCA_035542335.1 Ignavibacteriaceae bacterium
ATTGACAATCCTGCTAAGCCTGCCTGCTTCTTTGCTAATTATGGAATAATATTCCTGTTTTTTCTCTTCATTTTTTGCCCTACCCATTTCCAATGTTTCGGCAAACATGCTTATCAGTGCCAGCGGCGTGCGGAGTTCATGCGAAACATTAGATACAAAATCGGATTTGATTTTTGCCAGCTCCATCTCTTTTTTAATATTTCTGAACACTATTACAACCCCGGCAATTAATATTAAAATCAGAATTGAAATATAGATTATTCCTGTTTCTGCTCTATCCTTTACAAGGCTTTCCATTGTTTCTCCCTTGATCAATATTCCGAGCTCATAATTCGGAATGATCCAAAGATTTTTCTTCTGCTCTATCTCGGGATTTGTTATGTGCTCCGATGCAAAGACGAGCTTATTTGTATTAATTTCGGAACAAGTAATTATAAACTTATCTTCGGCTATCTCCTTAATTTTGGTTCCAAGGACATCACGCACAAATTTCAGCGGATTTATAACAAGTATGCAGATATTTTTTACCTTCCCAGGATCTTCCGACAGAAATAATAAAACCGTGCTACTGTCGGATAATTCATTCTCAAGCGGCCATATTTTGGTATAACCGCCTCTCTTGTAAGTATACAGCTTTTGTATTTTATCTTTATTGGATTTTAGAAGCTCTTTAATCACCGCAAGATTATATGAATTTTGTTCTTTAGCCGTTTCGGCAGAATCGGTATACAGCTCGAAAGTTTTTTTCATATTAAGGCTGTCGAAGAAAAAAACGGAATTTATTGTTTTATTAATGTTCACAAGGCTGTCTAATTTTCTTTCGAAATGATCCGGGCGCTCAAGCTCTTCGGCAAGAATTAAATTTATTTTGCTCTGCCAGCTGGAAACGACATCCTCCGAATATTGATTTACCGAGAATAGGATTGCCTCAAGCTGATTGCTGTAAATCTCTTTTAATACTTTTTCGGATTCGGTCAGCCTGCTGATTTCGTAAAGCGAAAAAAACAATGCCGGCAGCAGAATAATCAGGATTAAAATTAAAGCTATTTTTCTTATAGGATTTTTCATACCAAACCGGATTTATAAGAGATCCAAATTTAATAAATAACCTAAAAAGTTGAGTCCCCGGGTATGGAAATCTCAATTTTTTTTGCTGAAAACAGATAAATTGAAAGCGGAATCTCTCTTTTTTTTCTTTTTCTATTGCCCTCAAAGGTTCAGAAGTTTATATTTACTGCATAAAAATTAAGGAAAATAATATGCAAAGTATAACTTCGAGATCTTATATAATTAATATTGCAAGCAGGCTTCAAATTAAAGAAACTATTTTTTTATTATCCGGCGCTGTTTTAATTCCATTATTAATTCATTTATTACCGGCAATTGATGGCAGGCCTGCCGGTGCTTATCTTCTGCCGATCTTCTACGCTCCCTTAATAGCAGTTCTGTTTTTTCGTTTTCACACTGCTGTAATCACCGCCCTCTTTTCTCCTGTTATTAACTATTTTATTACAGGGAATCCTAATTTCCAGCTCATTCAGGTAATGATGGTTCAGCTGGGATTATTTGTAACTATTCTTTACTTCATCAGTAAAATAGATAAACTCCGTTTGGTAAGCGCTCCGGTTAGCTATATTCTGACTTTGGCTGCATTATTTATTATACTCTCGGCCGCTACATCGCTGCTGCCCGGAATAAATGCTCTGAAGTTCACAATCAATTCAATCTTAACCGGAATTCCGGGAATAATTATTCTTGCAACAGTAAACCTTGCGGCAGTTAAATTTTTTGGTAAGAATAACTGAAAACAAATAATTATTAAAATTTAAAGAGGAATGTCATTTCGATTTTTCGGGATGACATTTTTTATTGAAAATGGAAAACTTATCATTTAAAACAATTTGCAAAAGGCTTGAATCCCTGGATCTCCCCAAGTTTGATCTTATAGTAGGCATTGCAGAGGGTGGTATTGTGCCTGCAAGCCTTGCTGCTTATAAAACCGGCTGCGACATAGAAATTATAAAAATAAATTACCGGGATATTAATAACTCCCCCTCATTTGATAAGCCGAAGCTGCTTTCAAAAATTTCTGAGTTTCATCAGAAGAAAAATATTTTAATTGTGGATGATGTTTCGGTCTCCGGCAAAACCCTTGATTTTGCCAAATCATTCTTCCGCGGCAACGAAATAAAGACATTAGTATTGAAAGGAAAGGGCGATTTTGTTTTATTTCCGGAAATAAAGGAATGCGTTAACTGGCCATGGAAGATGGAATTTTAAAAGATGGGAAATGCTGAATAATTCATCTCAGCCCTCTGACTGCTTGTAATTCATCCCATTAAGCATACAGACATATTTTTTATTGAACTTATGGGGCCTGTCAAATTTGTCGTTTTCTTTATCCGGAAGAATAAAATGAACTTCTTTAAAAACATTAAGAATGTTCAGAGAATTTTTCAGGATCCTCAGGAATTTCCCTTCACATTGAATTTTCTGACCTGAATATTGGTTTAAAAGCGCTCTGGTAATCTTATATTCATCATTAAGATAAATACAAGTACGGTCATTAATCCAGGCCTGGAATATTTTCTCTCCGTTCTTATTAACCAGCACTATTTCGGAATAATCGACACCATCGGTGCAGGTGAGAGTTACATCCGTCAAAAGAAGAGAGTCCGGAATGAATTCCAATGAGTCTTTAGTCTGAGCGTTCAGCTTAGAAAAAAGGACAAAAGCAAAAAAACCGCCCCACATTAGCTGCTTCAATTTTACCTCCGATACTAGATGTTATTCATCATATTGCCAATATGGAAATCCGCCACAAAAGATTTGCCAAACAGATTTAACCTAGCCAAGGATGTCAAGAATACACTTTGGCAGCAATATTTAAACAACTTTTCCTAAAGGGGAAGCATTTAATGTAGAAAATACCTTGAAACCGGTAATCCCTTACCCCCTATCATCAATACCTAAAATAACTTACCGGTAAGCCCGTAAATTCTAAAGCCCTTATAGAGTCGTTTCTAAAACAAAAAATCAAATTCATACTAAAAAAATATTTTTGGATATATAATTAAAGGTATTAAAAGATGCCTGAAATAGAATAAATTATAATTTCTTGAAAACAGAATTAATTTTTCTAAATCTTTTCTTGAACTTGAGATTAAAAGAGGAAAAGTTTTTCACCGTTTCTCTTATTTAGGAGGCAAAATCGATCAGGAAATCGGCGTCTGCTGATAAAAAATGATCTGCCAGCAGCCGTTGACACATGAATAGATGGTGGTAATTAAAAAATCGGGAGAGAATTCTCTTTCGTCAGAATTTTTAATACAGGCTTTAAAAGTAACTACTCCGTTCCCGTTATTTAAAATGAATACCTGTGTTTCCTCATCTGCAGATGATAGTTGAAGAGAATAGCCTGAAGAGAGTTTCTTTATAAATCCTTCTTTATTAAAAATACCCGATTGTATTACATTTATTGAGTTTTCCGCTAGATATGTCCTAAAGAAATCTTCATCTCCGGTTTGAACAGCATTTAATCCCTTCTCCTTCAATGAAAGAAGAAGCGAACTGATTTCTTCCATTAATGCTCCTGTTTTATTCATTAGAAGTGTAAAAGTTCATCGATTATTCAAAGGCCCTGAATTAATTCTCTTAAGCTCACGTACATTAAACATAGTCGGAAGATGATTATTTTGCCTGCACCAATGTTTTTTGCAGCCCGAATAATCGAGAAGCACACATTGCGCAGGCACATCGTACCGCTTTAGTTCCCATCCCCCTTCGACAAGAGTGGTTACACAAGCCGATGCAATAACTCCGCGCTTAGGGCTTCCTTCTTTTGGGGACCAGAGTGAAAGATCGGAAGCATGAGGAATAATATAAACATCGAAGTTATGCTTCTTTCCCATTTCTCTTAGCTGATTTACCCTGCAATGCGGAAGGCAGCCTTCGCAAATCAATCCTTCCTTAACTTTCTTCGCTTCACATTCGTCTCCAGGTCTACCCCGCATACAGCCGGGAACAAGAACGACTCTTTCCCGGGTTTCAAGAAATTCGGTTCTGAATGCCCGGTTCATCAGCTCTGCACCAACCATATTGAGATGGTATTCAAGCCTCGTTCGCGAGCATTGAATTCTATCTTCCCTCCAGCGATAACTTTCATTTGTTTTTTTCAGAAAATTCTCTAGATTTTCCGTGTATTTGCCTAATGTTTCATTTGAATTTTCTTCAAACCACTTTGTAAATTCTTCGATGGCAGAAAAAATCTTAATTAATTCTTCCGGTTTTTTAGTTCCCCAGAATGCACGCCATCTAATGAAACGCAGAGCCTGCTCTCTGAATTCCCCGGTTGCTTCAAACCATTTGCATACATAATCAATCTCCTCAAGAGAAGGCACAGGTATCTCTTTATTCCCTGTATTTTTCGGCAGGAGAAATAAAGTTGTCAGAACTCCCTTTAAGAAATCAATTAACGGCTTAAGGCGCCGGTGTTTCTTCCTCCATTCATCTATTCTGGCCATAGTAATAAACGGCGCTACCCTTACCGATAAGGCCCGTGAAGCATAAGCACGCCAGAGAATCCCGAAGCTTAGAAGCTCCAATATATATTCTTCGTTCTCCCTGATTTCTTCTAAGTTATAAGTTTTTATATAATCTTTGAATTCACGGACATGCGGTAAGAGCGACCTTGATGACTCCAGAATTACATTATCAGTGAAAAAACGGACTTCCTTATAATATTCTTCGGAGTTGGAATCCTTAGGTTTTAATGAATATGTTACTGCATCCATCCGACTTCAATCCTTATTGTATCTTTATCCCGGAATATTTCCGGGCTTCCCCTGTCGGATAAATGCAGAATAGCAAAAAGTAAATCCGGCAGTCGCTTATTCAAACTTAATTTTTTTGATTTTAAGAGGCAAGAAAAAACAAGTAGGGAGTATAGAGTAATGAGTATGGAGAAAGAACAAAGTAATTATTTTAATGAGATTTTAAAATTTAAGATCGGATGAAATTTGACATAAAATAAATTAAATATTAGTTTTGACTGAGTTTTATATCTTTTATTAGAGAGACGGAACAAAAATTTTCACCAGATTATTTTTATGATAAATTCTATTTTCTCTTTGCTGTTTATAAAGAAATCGATTAAGCCTAAGGTTATTCCTGAAGGCTGAGGTACGGTGGAGCGTAATCATCCGAATTTAAACCGGCTTCAGTAAATTAGAGCCGGTTTTTTTTTGCAACTTATTCATGGAGGCGCAATGTTTCAGGGAACTGCTACTGCATTAATTACTCCTTTTGACGACGAGTTAAACGTGGATTATTCCGCCTGGAAAAAATTTTTGAAATTCCAGATCGATAACGGAATAGATGCATTGATTGTCCTAGGTACTACCGGGGAAGCAGCTACAATAAATAATGATGAAAGAAAAAAATTAACCGAAATCGCAGTGGAAACTGCCGGGAAAAAAATCCCCGTTATAGTGGGAACCGGGACAAATGATACAAAAAAAGTAGTTTCGCTGAATAAGCTGGCAGAGGAATGCAGGGCAGACGGGGTACTCATTGTAAATCCTTATTACAATAAAGGCACTCAAAACAGTTTAATCGATCATTATAAATTTATTGCCGAACGCACCCCGCTCCCGATAATACTTTATAATGTTCCAAGCAGAACGGCTATGAATATGCTACCGGAAACGGTTATAAAAATCCATGAAAGCTGTGCAAACGTAATCGGCATAAAAGAAGCCTGCGGGGACATCTCGCAAATTGCCAAACTCTTCTCAATCAAGCCTGATAATTTTATTGTTTATTCCGGGAATGATGACCAGACTCTTCCTATAATAGCTCTGGGCGGCAAAGGACTAGTTTCGGTTTTATCGAATGTATATCCGAAACAAACGGTTGAGCTCACTCATTCGCTTCTTAATGATGATTATAAAAAAGCAAGGAAGATCAATAATAGATTTTTGAAATATATGAACCTGCTTTTTGCTGAAGCGAATCCTATCCCCGTTAAATATGCGGCAAGCAGACTCGGATACTGCAGGAATACCGTGCGCCTTCCCTTGGCAAAAGCTTCAGGCAATACAATGATGCTGCTGGACGAGGAGATGGAAAAGCTGAAGGGATGAGTGAAGGTAAGAATGGATGAATGAATGAATGATTGAAATGAACTTGAACTTGTTTTCATAATTCGTAAATCTTAATTCGTAAATCGCAAATCCTAAATCGTTAATCAAAAGAGGTACAATAAAGTTGAACAACATTAAATACGGGCTTATCGGCGCTTCCGGGAAAATGGGGAAAGAAATTAGTTCGATCATGAATGAAAACGGGAATGTGCTGGTTTTTAATTATGATATTGATGGAGAAGTTTTCACAGAAAAGCCTGAGGTTCTTATCGATTTTTCCCTTCCCGCTGCTTTGGAAAAAACGATTGAATATGTAAAGAAATTTAAATCACCTTTAATTATCGGTACGACAGGCTTTAATGATGAACATTTAAAAAAACTTCATGAATTGTCGGAGATTATCCCGATTGTACAGAGTTATAATTTTTCCGTAGGTGTACAAATGCTGATTAAATGCGCGGAACTTATAAATACAAAGCTTAAAGATTGGGATATAGAGATTACCGAAACCCATCACAGGTTTAAAAAAGATAAACCTTCAGGAACCGCAATAATGATAAAGAATGCATTAGGTAAAGAAATTAATATCTCTTCATTAAGAGTGGGAAATGTGGTTGGGGAACATTCAATTACCTTCGGAGGACTCGGCGAAACTCTAACAGTCACACACTCTGCTCTTTCCAGGAGAACATTTGCCGAAGGTGTTCTTAGGGCCGTTCAATTTATTTTAAATAAGAAGAATGGATTCTATTCAATTAAAGATGTGCTTGCTTAAATAATATCGAGGGAGTAAATAAAATGGATTCTTACGAAATAATAAATTACATAGCCAAATCCGAAAAGAAGACTCCGGTGAAGGTGTATCTAAAAGGAGACTTAAAGAAGGTAGACTTATCCGGATTAGAATTTTTCGGCGGCAAAAAATTCGGAGTCCTTTTTTGCGAACATAAGATCTTCAAAAAACTTTATGAGGATAATAAAGAGAACATCAGCAGTTTCAGGATAGAAATCGACAGAAGAAATTCTGCCGTTCCTTTGGCAGATTTAACAAAGTACAATGCAAGGATAGAACCCGGTGCGGTCATAAGAGATTTTGTTGAGATTGGGGATAACTGCGTGATAATGATGGGAGCAGTAATAAACATCGGTGCAGTGATCGGTGAAAAAACTATGATTGATATGAATGTGGTTGTTGGAGGGAGAGTGATTGTCGGAAAGAATTGTCATATCGGTGCAGGCGCAGTTTTAGCAGGAGTAGTTGAGCCTCCGAGCGCTGAACCCGTTATTATCGGGGATAATGTTTTAGTCGGCGCTAATGCAGTAATTCTCGAGGGAGTAAAAGTCGGGAATGGGGCTGTTGTAGCAGCCGGTTCAATCGTAGTTAAGGATGTTGAAGAGCATACTGTCGTTGCAGGTGTCCCTGCAAAAGTTCTTAAAAAAGTTGACGAGAAGACTGAACGAAAAACTCAATTAGTAAACGAACTTAGGAACCTATAAGTTTTTTATTAATGAATCTAATTATACAAAAATACGGCGGCAGCTCGGTAGCCGATGCAGAAAAGATAATGAAGATTGCGGAGATTATAGCAACGGTAAAAAAGCAAGGCTACAATGTAGTCGTAGTTGTTTCGGCAATGGGAAAAACGACTAACCAGCTGATTGAAATGGCCGGCAAAATCTCCAAAAATCCTCCTAGGCGGGAAATGGATATGCTGCTTAGCACCGGCGAAAGAGTATCGATGGCAGTATTGTGCATCGCCTTAAATGAGCTCGGCATAGATGCAATTTCATTGACAGGATCACAATCCGGAATTATTACTAATGACCGCCATAATGATGCTAGAGTAATTGAGGTAAGACCATTCCGGGTCCAGGATGAGCTTGAAAAGGGGAAAGTGGTTGTAATAGGAGGATTCCAGGGAGTGAGCTATAAAAGAGATATAACTACATTGGGCCGCGGAGGTTCGGATACATCGGCGGTTGCATTGGCAGCAGCATTGAATGCTGAGCGATGTGAAATTTATTCAGATATCGACGGTGTATATACTTCGGATCCGGCAATGATTAAAGAAGCAAAACATCTTCCGGCGGTATCATATCAGCAGATGCAGGAAATGAGTCAGGCCGGGGCAAAAGTATTGAATGCCCAGGCAGTTCAATTTGCCAAAGATGCACAGATTGCAATCTATGCAAGGAGCACTTTTCAGCCGGGTCGGGAAACAATTGTAAGGCAGTTATCTCCTGAAATTCCAAAAGGAGTTAAAGCAGTTGTGTACGAGAAGGACATTGTCAGAATTGTTCTGCGATCAAAAAACATTATAGAAAAATTTAACTTGCTCGCAAAGTTTTTCGAAGGGAAGCAAATTCCGATAAAGGAATTAAATCTAAGTGAAAGCAGTACGGAAAAATCTAAAGTCTCCTTTATAATTTCGCTGAGCAATGTGTATGCATGGGAAAGAGTAAAAGAAGAATTAATTAAGATGTTCGCTAATGAAATTGAATTTAATTCGCAGCTGGGAACAGTTTCTTTAATCGGTGAAGGATTAAATAGAGATAATACAATCCTTTTGGATACAATAAATCTTTTAAATAAGGAAAAAATAGAAATAAAAGGAATTACAACTACTTCTTTCCGGATCTCACTTTTAATTAAAAGGGAAATAGTTGAAAGCTGTGTTAAAACCTGCCATAAAAAATGGATTGAAGAATCAATAGAATTACCGGAATAAAATGAATATTGTAGTTCAAAAATACGGAGGCAGCTCTGTTGCGGATACCGAAAGAATAAAAAATGTAGCAAACAGAATTGCCGGAAAAGTAAAGCATGGGTCAAAAGTTATTGTCGTTGTATCTGCCATGGGAAAAACAACCGACAACCTGATCAAACTTGCTGAGGAAATAACTATTAATCCGGACCCGAGGGAAATGGATATGCTCCTAACGACAGGCGAGCAGGTATCGGTGTCGCTGCTTTCTATTGCTTTATCCGATATGGGAATCAGAAGCAAGTCTTTAAATGCTTTCCAGGCCGAAATAATTACGACAGGAAATTTTACAAATGCACGGATAAAGAATTTCAATAAAGATAAAATTCTTAACCTAATGAACAGTCATGATGTTTTGGCTGTTACCGGCTTC
>DATKLQ010000472.1:0-2783 GCA_035542335.1 Ignavibacteriaceae bacterium
CAACAACCCACAACCTACAACCTACTACCTACCACCCTGCTCTTTCGGCGCTGCCAATGCTCCGAGATAGATGAAGAAGAGCGGGAGCTGCACCGAACCCGGCCCCGCCCACCAGGCCTCGAACTGCGCATGGATTATAAAAGCGATCAATGCCGAAAATAAAAATGCGTTGATCATCTTTGAGGATAAATGCACGCCTTCTTTTTTGTCCGCAGCATCTTCATTTCCGATCCCCCTTATGCGGGGGTTTTTCATTACATAAAAGACCGGGAGAAGGAAAAGAACCAGTCCGATTACGCCTGTCTCCTCAACCAGCGCAAGCACTGAATTTCCTTTTTCCCTGATATAACGTCCGTCGACGTAAATGCTGCCGGTAACTCCGGGGAGAATAATCTCAGGATCGCTTATACCGTACCCGAGCCCAACTGCGCCCCCTTTTAATGCAGCATGGTAAGAAGGCTCTACAAGTATTTCCCTGGAAAAAAGAAGAGTTGGGAAATCTTTATACAAAGCTTTCTCAATTGAAGCCTTGAAGGGAGCATCGATTAGAAATAAAGCGGCAAAGGCGGCGGCAAAAATCAGATATGCGATTACCGCTTTCCATTTAAAAAGAAATATGCCGAAAAGCGCTACCATTATTATATAGCTGAGGAGCGAGGCGCGGGAAAAAGTAATTATAAGAAAAAAGATATTCAGCAGAAGAAGAAAAACTGAAAGGAGATTGCTGAGGGTGCTCCCTGAAATAAATTTAGAAGGAGCTTTCTGTGCAATGAAAAAATATAACGAGGAAGGGACTGTAAAGAGTATCGCACTTGCAAGAAGGTTCTGATGCCCCGCAAAACCCATAAAGCCTTTCCCGTGTCCGCCCGTCCATGCATCCGCCGGCACTCCGGCGGCAAAGGAATAAAGGGATAAAGCAGCCACCGCAATGTTTGCCCACAACAGGAATCCGGCCGCGGGATTTTTGCCCTCCTTCGCCGAAATATATCCGCCGGCTATTAACCCGATAGACAGCAGGATAAAATACCCGCCCCTATAGAGGGAGATTAAAGGATAGCTGGACCACGCAGCCGTCAGCAGTATCCAAATCCCGGAAACAGCCGTAAGAGTCATTAAGGCCTTAAATTCCTTTATTGAAAAATATTTCCATGCGACGGCAATAAACCAGACAAGGAAAAGAGGGAGCGCATAATAAATACCGCTGAACCTCGGGAATGTCCTGCTGATTATTACGATGCCGCAGAGGGGGAGAGCAATGCGGAGCAATTTCGGGCTGAGTATTCTGCTAATTCTATTCATTTAATTAATCGTATAAATATGTGTTTGCATGATTGCATGGAGGCATGGATGCATGACTGAATGATTGAATGACTGAATGATTGAATGAATGTATGATTTCAGATTTACGATTTGCGAATTACGATTCTTGCCCTTTGCCCTCTGCTCTCTGCGAGCCAACAACTATTGACTATTGCCTTTCTGAATTAAGATTAAGAACAATACCTACAACCTACAACCCACTTCCTACAACCCACTTCCTACAACCCACCCCCTCCTACATCCTGCAGCCAATACGGAATATCAAATACCGAACTCTTAATAACCTCCCCTTACCGATTACCGGACTCCTATTATATCGTTCATTATTTTATCCTTTAATTTTTCTATTTCGTTATAATCAGGAGATTCAATCCAATTAAGGATACTGAGTTTTTCAATATCAAAATCCTCAAACCGTTTAGCAATCAAGGGAGGAAAAATACCGGCAGCTTTAGACTGCGATGAAGAAAAAATCACCTCCCAGTTAACCGGTGTACTATTAAATATGAATAAAATATCTGCAAAATCTTTCGGCTCATCCCTGTCCGAAATAGCCGTAATTTTATTCGACAGAATATTTAACATATTATCTACCCTGATATATAATTCAAATCTTTTTACTTCTCCAAGGTAAGCGGGTACATCATTGATAAATTCCAATTTTAAATTAACGTTCTGACTTTCAACTGAAAATCCGGCAAATCTCTCCTCTTTTCTTATAACATTTAAATTAAATTCTTCAGAAAGCAGATTTTGAATTAACTGCACTTGCTGTGGAAAAGAAGGATCGTCATTTAAAAAAAAATCAAGATCATCGGAATATCTATGATTTAAATAAAAGCGGCTTAATGCCGTGCCGCCGGTTAAATAGAAACTAGTCCGGGAATGATTTATTTTTCTGAAAATTTTATCTTGAAGAGGATAAAGTTTCTTTGCGTAAAAATCTTTTTGCAAACTCCAATCCTATAATAGTTTTTTTACCGGTTTTGCCGGAGTCAACATTTATTTCCTGCAAAACATCAAGTAAATCATTTTTATCAAACAATGAGACAAACTGATACCAGTTTAAATAATTAAAACAACGGTTTATAAGATATTTCCGGTCAATGTGTGAATATTTCTTTTGTTTGTCTTCGAGAATGCTTAAAAGAAGATCGGGAGATATATTATAGTCCCAAATTACCTTTTTTAACAGTTCTTTTTTTCTTTCTTTCGATATATTCATATACTCTTTTACCATGGATGTATGATTGTATGGATGTATGATTGACGAGTCGTTTGGACTCGGCCGCTTCCACTTTTTAATGCTGAATGCCGAACGCCGACCATAAATTACGATTTCAGATTTAGTTTTCGCTGCACTGTCATACTGAATTCATCCGCCTTGGCTCGCCGCCAAGGCGAGACAGGTTTCAGCTTCTCTTCTGAACGGGGAAGATTCCGAATCAAGTTCGGAATGACAC
>DATKLQ010000473.1:0-3491 GCA_035542335.1 Ignavibacteriaceae bacterium
CAATCAATTAAAAATATTGAAATAAAGCCGGTTTTTAAGATAAAAAGTGTCCCATTCTCAAATTAAGATTTTTTCTTTTTCCGGAGGAAATGAATCAATAAATTTGATAATGAAAAACACCGGCCCCCTGAAATTTTTTTGCCTCTTTTAAAGAGTAAGTTTTATTTAAGAAATCCAAAAACTCCTTGTCCGGTTCACGATGAGCAAATACATACCAAAAATTTTCGGGCTCCCAATCTTCAATTAAATTCTTAAGGCTGTCAATATCATTTTTTCCGCCTAAAATAACATCAATCTGAAAATCTGATCCCATTTTTTTAAAATAATAATTGAACATGTATTCAGACCAACAGTAACCGATAATTAAAGGCTCTGCCGTCTTATCTTCTTTTTCAATAATGTATTTTACGGCCCCTTTAAATTCCGGCTTTTCATATGTTTCATAATATTTTGTCTTCACAACAAGATGAAAAAGAAATAGACAAATTACTGAAACAATAAAAGACTTCTTTATTAATAAACCTAAAGGCAGCCGGATTAAAGCATGAGAGAAAATTAAGAGCACTGCCGGCAAAGAAATAATAAGATTTCTTTCGGTTAAAACCGGAAGAAATAATACCGAAATTATATAGGAAACTAAAAAAGGAATTAGGAGCCAGAGAAATAATATAACCAGATTAAAATCAGATCTATTCTTCCCGTTTCTGCTTTTATCATAAATAATTTTTAATATTAAAAAAAGATATAGCGCTCCACCTAGTTCAAGAAACCAAGAGGAGTTGTTGAAAAAAAAGAGCAAAACTTTTATAAAACTGAAAGGAGTAGGAGAATCTATATATATTTTAAAGGACGGATTGAAATCAATAAGCAGCGGCCGAATAAAAGGAATAAATAAAATAAAAATTATTCCATAAGCGATTAGGAAATATTTCAGATGCTTCTTCTTTATAAGAAAATAGAACAGCATCCCGGAAAATTGAAGCGCGATAAGAAGCAAACCAAAATAATGAAGTGAAATGGTTATTACCGCCGATATAACATATGCGGAAACTATAAAATAAGGCTTGGATTTTAGGGAAGCTGATTCGGTAATTAAATCTATCCAGAAAAACATGGAAACAATGGAGAAGAGGAGGAGAAATGAGTATACGCGTGCTTCCTGGCTGAAATAAACAGGGCACCATGTAACCCCTGTAAGCGCGGCAGCAATGAGCCCTTCCTTTGCCGAAAATAATTTTACTCCAAGCAGGTATATCATATAAACCGATAAAATGCCTGCAAGGGCTGAAGGAAGTCTCAGCCAGATATCAGTATCGCCGAAATATTTAATTACATAAAAAAGAAGAACCTGGTAGCCGGGAGGATTTACATCATGTTCGGCCTGAGTTGTTATTACTTCCGAAACACTCTCTGCACGGCTGCTTAAATTCCAGCTTGATAATTCATCATTCCCCAGGGATTGAAAATCTAACTTATACAACCGGAGAAAGGCGCTGACGATTAAAATCAACACAAGAAGCAGCTGCCTTTTCCGGGTTTCCGATAAGTTCAGCATTAAAATAGCTCGTTTAATCCGGTATTCAGATCCAGAATTTAATTAGATAGAAATTCCCGGATTTTGCTGCAGACATATTCAATCTGTTCATCCCTTAATTCCGGGTACATCGGCAGCGATAAACCGCAACCGGCTAACTGCTCGGTTACGGGAAAATCACCCTTCTTATAGTTAAGATCTTTAAAGCAGGGCTGGAGATGAAGCGGAATGGGATAGTGCAATCCTGTTGATATATTGTTGTCGTTCAAAAATTTCTGCAGAGCATCCCGTCTGCTGCCTGATTTATCATTCCTGTTTTTTACCTGGATAACGTAAAGATGATAAACATGCCTTGCATAGAGCATTTCAACCGGGGTTTTTATATCTTCCAAATTGCTGAGCAGTTCACGGTATTTTGCTGCGACTCTCCGTCTTCCCTCTGTCCATTTATCTAAATGTCTAAGCTTTACTCCCAGAACCGCTCCCTGTATACCTTCCATCCTGTAGTTGTGCCCGAAGATTTCATGATTATATTTTTGTACTGCACCGTGGTCTCTTATCATTTTTACTTTCTGAGCAATCTCAGGATTATTGGTTGTCACAGATCCTCCTTCACCGTATGCTCCGAGATTTTTCCCGGGGTAATAACTAAAAGAAGCAGCTTCGCCAAGTCCTCCCACTTTCTTCCCTTTATACTCAGCAATATGAGACTGTGCGCAGTCTTCAACCAAATACATTTTATGTTTTTTTGCTATTTCATGCAGAGGATCCATATCGGCAGGCTGCCCGTAAAGATGAACAGCAACAATTGCTTTTGTTCTCTTTGTAATCGCCTTTTCTATTTTTTCAGGATCGATATTATAGCTGTTGGGTTCACAATCTACAAAAACCGGCTTGGCACCGCATAAAGTAGCTCCCCAGGCGGTGGCAATAAAGGTATTTGCCGGGATGATTACCTCATCACCAGGTTTAATTCCGAGAGACCAAAGCACTAGATGGTTTGCATCTGTTCCGGAACTTACACCACAACAATATTTTACATCATGTGCCATTGCAAAAGCAGATTCAAAATCGGCCACAGGTTTTCCGAGTATAAATGCGGCATTATCTATGACATTTTGAATTGCGGGATCTATTTCATTTTTAATAGACTTATATTGAGCTTTAAGATCTAAGAATGGAACTTGCATAATATATAACCTATTTGTTCAAGTTAATTAATTTAATATTTATAAGAATTCTTGAAATCATTTTTAAAATTATTGTATTATCTTCTTTTCTACACTTATATAAAACTCACAAGTATTACCAGCCACATTTTTCCATTTCTGCAAATGTCCGCTAAAAATTTTACCATTACTAATTTCTGCTATTATCGCTATTGATCAATATGAACATTATAATAAAAAAACCGGTAACCTTAAAATGGTTTTTTAATGAAGGGTTAGGTAAGAGATTGTAAAGACTATAATTGAATAGATCATTCTTCGGATCATATTCTTTAGCCCCATGACATGTGTTTGTTTAATGAAATCTGATGTTAAAAAATATTAAATAATTTTCAAAGAAAATTTGATAATTAAATTAGTTATTTCTTTAACAATATTTTCTTTTAAAAATACTATTAAATTTTTTATCAACCAACGATATCATCTAAGTTTACTTAATCTTTCAGCCCTAACCACAAGTCAGCCATTTCTTTGGGCAGACAATGCCAGGGATTTGGCAGCTCTTGAAGATATTCCAGTAATTCTCTGTACATATCAAAATGATTATTTTCAATTAGATAATCAGGATGAGTTAGAGTTAAAATCATACCTTTATTTTTTATAAGCCAGTCGATTTTATTTTTCCAAAGATTAATGTTCTTAACTTTCAGAACATAAAACAAAGCATGATCTTGAGGAAGTGTATAGGGTAATTCTACAAATTTCCCTGCAATAAAAGGCCATATCGA
>DATKLQ010000474.1:0-3668 GCA_035542335.1 Ignavibacteriaceae bacterium
AGCTTCTTCTTTGAACAAATATATTTTTGGCGGCAAAATTTTTAAAATCCATGGTTGAGTTTTCCGAAATTAATGTTTGCTGTCTCATTAAATCTTTTTTGCCTCCGTCCAGGATCGGCATCGATAAATTTATCCCTGCACTTAAACCGAATTTATTCTGGATATCATTCAGTTCAACGGCGTTTAAGCCGGTATTAAAGAACAATTTAATCTGAGGTAAGTACCCCGTTTCAAAGATATTTTGCTGTGCCGCGGCACTTAAACTGTCCAGATAATATTGAGTCAGAAACCTAGAGTCCTCAACTTTCGTAGAAAGGCTTAGATTCACACTGTCTATTGAAACAATCTGGGTATCATTTATTCCGCTGATTGAATATAATTGAAGAAGACTACCAATATAATTTTGATGTGTTTGGTCGAGGTTAATTTGCTGAGATCTTGCCTCAACTTTCAGGAGCAGGTAAGAGTGCATATCCGAGAGACCTTTTGTTACAAGATCTCCGCTTATTTTAAGCCGGTTCTGCAGATTATTTACAATCTCCTTTGAAAGGCTGTAAAGCTCGAGATACTGAAAAGTATTTAGATATTGATCCGTAATAAGCTTTATTAGATCATGTTCCTCATTTAGCTTTTGGTTTTCATAACTTTTACCCTGAACAGTTCTCTGTTCGTTTAATGCATTAAGCAATGCCCCGTTAAAAATATTTTTTTCAACATTTAATAATGCAGAATATAAACCCCCGTTGGTAATTCCGACATCATACCCGATTGCTTCCGGGGCGGGATTGATGCTAATTAATTTGTCGTTATTAAAGTATGGGGCAAATAAATAGTCGGCAGTCAGGTATACCCGCAGGGCCGAATTTTCCGCTTCATCTATTTTTTTCTGCAGATCATTTATAAAAAAGAGATTATTAAAATTTTTAATTCTTGGAGAATTAGCCAAAGCATTTTTTATAAAATAATCCAGGTTATACTGGCTAAGAATTGAACCGGATAAGCTTAAGAAAAAAATTAAAATTTTAAACATTGAATTAAGCAATATTAATAAAAGAGGAGAAGCAAACCGTTTAACATATTAAAAAATCAGAATTCATTCAGCCTCCTTTATCAATTTTATAATTGATTTCCTTTAATGCCGAACTTTTTATTATTTTAAAAACAAGCTTATTTTCATTTTAGAGAAGAGATTATGAAATCGAGAATTACGCTTTTTTTGTTTTTAGTTCTTATAAGTTCACTTATTATTTATTCTCAGGATAAAATACACGATAAAGGAATATTCGTCGAAAAGCAGAAAGGATTTTATGACGAAATCTTAAAAGCCTTAGGCGACGAAAAGGATACGACAGAATCTCCTGCTAAAAAATCCTTTAAAGCAGATCCGGCCGGAAAAGATTTTCCTAAAACTATAATTGAATTTAAAAGTTATTGGTACAATGAACCGGTTTCACAGGGAAGAACAGGAACCTGCTGGTCATTTTCAACTACATCCTTCCTGGAATCGGAGATATACAGGCAGTCTGGAAAAAAGGTAAAGCTTTCCGAAATGTATACCGTTTATTGGGAATATGTGGAAAAAGCAAAAAGATTTATCCGGGAGAAAGGAAAATCGGCCTTCGGCGAAGGATCTGAAGCCAATGCAGTGACTATAATATGGAAGCAGCACGGCATTGTTCCGGAAGAGGCTTATACCGGGCTGCTCCCCGGACAGAAATTCCATGATCATAAGAAGATGTTTAAAGAGATGGATTCATATCTTAAAGAGTTAAAAGAAGAGGATTCATGGAATGAAGAAGAAGCATTAGGCAAAATCAAATCAATTTTAGATAAATATATGACTGAACCTCCGAAAGAATTTGTAGCGGACGGTACAAAGTATACTCCCGAAGATTATCTTAAAAATTACCTGAAGCTTAACCCTGATGATTACGTCGATATACTTTCATATATGCAGCAGCCTTATTACAAACAGGTAGAATATGAAGTGGAGGATAACTGGTGGCATAATAAAGATTATTATAATGTTCCTCTTGACGAATTTATGAGCGCATTGAAAAATGCAATTAGAAACGGCTATACAATGGCAATCGGCGGGGACGTGTCTGAGGCAGGATACCTTTCGAAATACGATGCGGCCTTTATTCCGACTTTCGATATTCCTTCCGAGTTTATCGATGAGAGCGCAAGGCAGTTCAGGTTCAGCAATAAAACAACAACCGATGACCACGGAATTCATTTAGTCGGATATCTTCAGAAAGACGGAAAGGACTGGTACCTGATTAAAGACTCGGCCGCCGGAGCAAGAGACGGCAATAATATCGGATATTATTTTTATCATGAAGATTATGTTAAGCTGAAGATCATGGATTTCATGGTGCACAAGGATGCGGTAAAAAATCTGTTGGCGAAATTCTATAAATAAAAATATTTGGGGGAATTATGAGGAGAATAATTTTCGATATCGAAACCTGCTGTTTCCCGTTTGATTCTCTTTCCGAAAGCCAGCAGGAGTACCTGCTCCGTTACGCGGAAAAAGAGCAGAGCGAGGAGCTGAGAACTCAAAAAAGGGAAGATGCAATCAGGTACCTAAGTCTTTATCCCCTCACTGCAAAAGTTATTGCGCTCGGAATTTTCGATATAGAAAAGGAAAAGACCTTTGTTTATTATGAAAATGCTGCCGAGGAAGAATGGAGCTCTGAGAAGGTGCACTTTAAAGGACTGAAAGAGGAAGATATTTTAAAATCCTTCTGGCGGATAATAGGAGTTACGGACCAGGTAATTACTTTCAACGGAAAGAATTTCGATATCCCTTTTTTAATGACCCGGTCAGCCGTTCATAAAATCAGGCCCAGTAAAAATCTTTTGTCCAAAAAAAATGATTCTTCCCTGCATATTGATCTGCTTGAGCAATTTACTTACTTTGGATTAATCAGAAAATTCAACCTCGATTTTTACTGCCATGCATTCGGGATTGATTCTCCTAAATCCAAAGGGGTATCCGGAATGGATGTAAAAAATCTTTATGAAGCGGGAAAATTAAAAGATATTGCAGTCTACTGCTCAGAGGATGTGATTGCCGAATACAGGCTCTTTAAAATTTGGGATGAATATCTTAATTTTGGCTGATTGTCAATGTTAAAAAATGATTCAAGACACGAAAAATTTTCTCTATTTAAGAAAAATTGAATAATTAATTAATATCAATTTGTTTTAGCGCACGAGTTCTTAAAAATATTTTGAATGGCATAATTTTAGTTTTTGCTTTAATGAATAAATCCTTAGAAGTGCCTTGAAATTTTTATTCCTTTCATAAAACGGGGATTATGATCCCGGTTCTAAGCTGAATTATGCACTATGAATGACGGTAAAAAATTGGACAACAAAATTAAGTGGCTCGAATCTATGTATAACGAGGGGAAGATATCGCGGGAATGCTACAACTCCACTTTAAAGCTTCTTGAGGAAGAGCTGCTTGCAAAAGAGACCGAAGAGATTGAGGAAAATTTGCGCGATCTTGTCAGAAGAAAACCTCATCTCGACGTAAAGTTCGGAAGATTTTATATAAAACTAGTCTGCCCGTCATGCGGCACATCGGGCGCCAACCATAGTGATGAAAATATTTTTAAATATCTGGGAAAGGATGAAAAAGATAATATTTATTTTGA
>DATKLQ010000475.1:0-8257 GCA_035542335.1 Ignavibacteriaceae bacterium
CTGCCTTATTTTTACCGGCAATGTCGTATGCCGTTCCATGATCGGGCGATGTTCTTACAAACGGCAGGCCCGCGGTATAATTAACTCCTGAGCTGAAGTTCAGCATTTTAAAAGGAATTAATACCTGGTCATGGTACATTCCCAAAATCAGATCGTATTTCTTATACATTCCCGATCCGAAAAACGCATCGGGAGAATGAGGCCCGGAAAGAACCGATTCACCGTTAAATTCATCAATCGCCGGATGAATTATTTCTAACTCCTCATTTCCTATTAGTCCTCCCTCCCCTGCGTGCGGGTTTAAACCAAGTACGGCAATTTTGGGCGATGGGATTTTCAAATCTCTAATTAGGGCATCTTCAATTACTTTCAATTTTTTCAGCATTAATTCTTTTGAAATTAATTGAGCCGCCCGTGCTATTGATTCATGAATTGTCAGAAGTGCCGCATTCATTTTTTTCGAAAGAAACATCATCACAAAATCTCTCTGCCCGCTCCACCCGGCAAGCATCTCGGTGTGCCCCGGGAAGTTCACTTCAGCCATTTTTAGCGCAGTTTTGGAGATAGGCGGTGTAACTATTCCGTCAACTGCTTTAATTTCTGTCAGCCTGTATGCGGTTTGGATCGCCAGGAACGAAGCTTTGCCTGAATGTTTTGTCGGTTGTCCTGTTTTTTCGGGAAAATTCCCGATATTTAAAACAATTACTCCAGGTTCGTCGGGAATCCGGTCAATTTCTTTAATAATTTTAAAGCCGAATGCGGGTTTAATTACTTTTGAGGCATTTTCAAATACATTGAGGGGACAGATGAAAAGAAATTTATTCTTAGAATTTTTATATAATCTGTTTAAAGATTTTATAACGATCTCGGGGCCGATGCCGTTTATATCTCCGCAGGTAAAAGCAAACTTATTCATCCGAAGGATCCTTTGGATCAGCCGTTTCGCAGAAGAAATTCGCCGGTTCCCTGGCGATCAATGAAAACAAATCTTTTCTGCAGCTTTTCATAGGACCATGTCTCAACAATTTTCCCGTATTCATCGGAATTCCGTTCAATTTTGCTCGGCTTCCCGAATTTTATAAATACCTTCCCCCTGTCGGAATCTATCCCTCTAGTCCCGCTGATTGTGGAAAAATTCTTCTGTGCATAATCTACCCTGCTGTAGTATTCCTGCATTAAAGGATTAAAAGCAGTCTGCGGTGTCGGATCAAATTTTTTCCAATAATCAAAAAGAAGCCTGGGATATTCTTCTTCTTTATGTGAAAGAATGCCGTTTATAAGCGAATCGCTTTCAATATACTTCAGCATTTTAACGGCTATTTCCGGGTTTGACAAAGATAAAGGCTTATTATACCAGCTGACTCTTCCGTTGTACACTCTTTCAGGTTTAGCTTTGGCATCGAAAGGGGATTTGGAAGCAAAAATAGATAAAATTCCTTCATACAAGTTCTTAGTTTCAGCCTTAACTGTAAATAGTTTAAAAATATTCTTATGATTTTCCTCATTTATTAAGGATAAAATTCTGCCTCCGCATTCAATAAAGTCCAGGGAAGAAATTAATTGGCCATCGGCCTGTCCGTTAAATATTGTATCTCTGTTATTTACAATTAATATATAAAGATTTGAGATAGAGGTATCCGAAGTAGGGATAATAAATTCATGCTCAGCTTCACCGAAAGGAAAGTTGTCATTAAAATTTGATAATGCCTGAAGAGATTTGCCATTGCAGCTGAATTTATCGGATGTTAAGACTATTGCCTGAAAAATACTCTTAGTTGCGGATAACGGCAGGTAGATTGGTTCTAGATTAATTTCCCTTCCAGAGTTAAGATCTGTAAAAACAGGATTAAGAAAATATGTACCTGAAGAGAGATGAAAAGAAAAAACTCCTTCGTAAAATAAGTTTTTGCTGTTTGTTTGTTCAAAATCTTTTACGGCCGGATTTTTTTCACCGATCTGCCTGGTAATAAACTTTTTAAGTGAGTCGGTAACTTCAATTAGTATCCGGAAATTTGCACTATAGCTGTTTCCTTTTTTTTCAAAGACGAGGTTGGAAAAGGGAATCCTGTATGAATAATAGACGGTATTCCCGGAATCGCCGGGGATTGCATGTACTTCGGAAAAAAGGATGGGAATAGGTTTTTGAGCAAAAGCTGGCAGGGAAGCGGAAAATATTAGAACTAGGAGAATCCAAAATTTTAGAAACTGAAATTTTAACACTGGATGATATTCACTTGTTATAAATTTTTATCAAGCAATTTCGAAAGAAGAGCGCTCCCTAAAAAGAAGATTTTACGATCAGGTATTCATATTGTTGAGAAAGTCTTTATTGTTCTTGGTCCCTCTCATTTTATCGAGAAGGAATTCCATTGCCTCAACAGGCGTAAATTCACTCAATATTTTTCTTAATATCCAAACCTTAGCAAGTTCGTCTTCTTTCATTAAAAGTTCTTCCCTTCTGGTGCCTGATTTATTTACATCAATTGCCGGGAAGATTCTCCTATCGCTCAAATCCCTATTCAGCACGAGCTCCATATTGCCTGTGCCTTTAAACTCTTCAAAAATCACATCGTCCATGCGGCTGCCGGTATCAATCAATGCCGTAGCAATAATTGTTAAGCTTCCGCCGTCCTCGGTATTACGAGCTGCGCCGAAAAATCTTTTTGGCTTATGCAATGCATTTGAATCAACACCTCCCGAAAGAATTCTTCCGCTGTGCGGAACCACGATGTTATGAGCTCTTGCAAGCCTGGTTATACTATCCAGGAGAATAACCACGTCAACTTTCGCTTCAACCAAACGTTTAGCTTTTTCAATAACCATATCGGCTACCTGGACATGCCTCTCGGCAGGTTCATCAAAAGTCGAGCTTATCACCTCGGCCTTTACGGAGCGTTCCATATCGGTTACTTCCTCAGGCCGTTCATCGATCAGCAGGATAATCAGCTTCACTTCAGGGAGATTCCTTGTAATCGAATTAGCAATTTTCTGGAGCAGGATAGTTTTGCCGCTTTTAGGCGGAGAAACAATTAATCCTCTTTGTCCTTTCCCTATCGGTGACAAAAGGTCCATTATTCTCATTGAATACTCGCCGGGAGCAGATTCAAGTGTCATCCTCTTAGTCGGGTAAACCGGGGTTAAATTATCAAAAAGCGTCCTTTCCCTTATTGCCTCAGGATCCTGGTTATTAACTGCTTCCACCCTAAGCAGCGCAAAGAAACGTTCACCTTCTTTCGGAGGTCTTACCTGCCCGCTTACATAATCCCCGGTTCTCAAATTAAATTTCTTTATTTGGGAGGGTGAAACGTAAATATCGTCGGGAGAAGGAAGATAATTGTAATCCGACGATCTTAGAAAGCCGTAACCGTCAGGCAAAACTTCAAGAACTCCTTTGGAAAAAGTAAGACCGTCCTTGGCGGTCTGAGACTCCAGTATTTTATAGATGAGCTCTTGTTTTCTAAGATCGCTATAGCCGGATATATTCAGATCTTTGGCTATTTGGTTCAACTCAACGATTTTTTTCGATTTGAGTTCGGAAATGTCCATTGGCATAATTTAGATCCTAATTGATTTGAATTGATAAATGTGATTAAAAAAACTTAACAAGGTAAAGCCTGAAATGCTTATGAGGTATCTCTTAATTAATTTAATTGTTGAAAGGAACACGAGGATTGTTCTAAACATAGTGCATATTAAAAAGAATGTCAAGCAAATTTATTCTTCATAATTGATGATTTGATTACCCCCAATAAGTACATGCTTCCTAACACAACCAGACAATTCCCGGGATTGTTCTGCTCGAATTGCCTGACAAAGCTTATTGGATTTTCTTCCGGAAAGACTGATAACTTAATTTCTTCTGCAATAGATTTAAGTTCTTTCAGGGTGCTTGCTCTTTCAAAGCCGATCGTTGTTACATGCACTTCCTCGAAAAAGTTCCTTAGAAGCTGAAGCATCTCTTTAATTGCTTTGTCTTTCATGGCTCCGAATAATAAAACTCTTTTACTGTATTTTTCTTTTTCTTTTGCAAATTCCGATAAAAAATGCTCAACGCTTTCAGGATTATGGGCCGAATCAAAAATTATATCCGGCTTGGAAAAGTAAAATTCATATCTACCCTGCAGGCCGGTATTTGTCACTACGTTTTTTATGCCGTGATTAATCGTGCCGAAATTGTCTTTATTTAAAGTTTTGGAAACTGTTATTACCGCCAGCGCAGCATTATACTTTTGATAATTTCCTTTTAAAGGCATAGTCCAATCGTCCAGCTCCATCTCCTCGGTATACAGCTCAATCATATTTCCTGTTTCGATAATAAAATCCTGTATCGGGAATAATTCACAGCCCAGTTCAATGCATCTGTTCTCAATGACTTTAAAAGCCTCGTCGGGAATTTTTCCAACAAACACCTTGGCATTCTTTTTAATTATCGCTGCTTTCTCGGCCGCAATTTTTTCTATCGTATCGCCTAGTAAATTTGTGTGCTCCAAAGAAATAGAAGTAATTATAACCCCCAGAGGCGAGAGCACGTTTGTTGCATCAAGCCTTCCCCCCAAACCGGTTTCTATTACGGCGTAATCTACATTCTGCTCACAAAAATATTTGAATGCCAAAGCGGTAGTTACTTCAAAAAAAGTAAGTTTCTGATCATCTATAAATTTCTCATTGGCAGCAATGAATCCGGCAATATATTCATCCGGTATTTCTGTCCTGTGGTTTTTCTTACCATGCTGTAAGACCTGTATCCTCTCATTAAATCTGACAAAATGAGGGGAAGTATACAGTCCGACTTTGAAGTGTAATTCGCTTAATATGCTTGCAATAAACGAAGCAGTGCTTCCTTTCCCGTTCGATCCGGCAATATGGAATGCCTTCAGTTTGCGCTGAGGATTCCCCAAATGATCCAGGAATCCCTGAATATTTTCCAGGCCGAGCTTAACACCGAAAGTATGAAGAGAGTATAATTTATTTAAATATTTTTCCAGATTCATAACAGTTGAACAGACAGTTTTGTCTGTTCATTATTTTATTTTTATATATCTGAATTACTTCCGCCCAATTTTTTTTATTCAGTCAGGAATGTCTGAGTTACTTAGTACCCACACAAGAATGTCTCATTACACTAAATTATATAAGATCCGGTCATTGAAGATATTTTTTCTACTCCGGCTTTGCAGCAATAATCTTCGATATCTTTCAGGATTTTGCATGAAGCCGACGGATCGATAAAATTTACAGTACCAAGCTGAACTGCAGAAGCACCTGCAATCATAAATTCAATAACATCTTTCCAATCCATTATTCCGCCGACTCCAATTACCGGGATATCAACATTACGGTGTATCTCCAAAACTTTTGCCAATGCTACCGGCTTGATTGCCGGACCGGATAATCCCCCGTTTATATTATGCAGCTTCGGCTTTCTCGTAAAAATGTTAAAAGATGTTCCGACAAGCGTATTGATTGCCGATACTGCATCCCCCCCTTCTTCCTTAACAACCTTTGCAAACTCTGAAATATATGATACATTTGGTGACAATTTTATTATGACGGGTTTACTGGCTGCCGCTTTAACCTTTCCGGTTATTTTCCCTACTGCTTTTACATTGTTACCGAACTGAAGCCCGCCTTCTTTAACATTAGGACATGAAACATTTATTTCAAATGCATCTATTTTTTCTTCTTCAGTAAGAATTTTTGTGCATTCAACATATTCCTCAATAGTGCTTGCCGCAATATTGCATATAATCTTAGTATCAAACTTTTTAAGGAAAGGGATTTTTTGCTTGAGAAATTCTTCTACGCCGACATTCTGAAGACCTATGGCGTTTAGCATTCCGGCTGGGGTTTCAACAATTCTTTGCGGAGGATTCCCTTTTCTCGGCTTTAAACTTAACGATTTTGTTACTATTCCGCCAATTTTATTTAAATCAATGAACCCGGAAATTTCATTTCCATATCCAACCGTTCCTGAGGCGAGCAGGATCGGATTTTTTAATTTTAAGGGTCCAACCTGAACTGATAAATCGGTTTTCATAAATTTATATCCGCAATATTGAAAACCGGCCCGTCCTTGCAAACTAAAAAATACTTATCAGGTTCTTTTGCCGATTCAACCGGGCAGCCCATACATATCCCGAAGCCGCAAGCCATAGCACATTCGGTAGAAGCTTCACAATTTAAATTATTTTTAATTGCAAATGATTTTAATGCCCGGAGCATTGCATTAGGTCCGCATGCAAATATTTTTGCTTTCTCAGATTTTATCAATTTCAGGTTTTCAGTTAAAAGCTGGATCACATTCCCTTTATACCCTAATGAACCGTCATCGGTTGCAATCGAAATATTTTTCATTCCGTGCAGAATTACATCTTTATGAGTTTTTCCGCCGACAAAGCAAAAAATTTCTTTCTTTTCGCCAAACATTCTGATTAAATATGGGAAAGGCGCCGCACCTAAACCTCCCGCTACAATGATTGCGGTTTCAAAATCTCCTTTTAAATCAAACCCTCTGCCCAAAGGGCCCAAAACATCAATGGTATCTCCTCCATGCTTCTGCGATAAAATTTTTGTTCCTTCTCCATAAATATTGAACATTATGTAAAAATAATCTCCCTCGACATCGCAGACGCTGAATGGCCTCCTAAGGAGAGGATGTATTCCTTCGGATACCCTTATATTTAAAAATTCACCCGGATTGATTTTCCCGGCTATCTCCGGGCAATGAACTTTAAGCAAATAAATCTGGTTGTCTAATTCAATGTTCTTTTCTACAGGCGCATTTACAATGAACAAAACTCTTCCTGATAAAATGGGAAAATTTTCTCACCAAAGGCATGATTTTTTAGATATGATCCTTTGGACAAAAAGGAATGATTAACGGCCACTTCTCACAGAATTTTTTTTATCACTGAATGAAAGTTAACTAAAGTTTAAGTGCAAGTTCAAGTGTTAGTTCAAGTTCAGGTTAAAGTTCAAGAAGTTCTATATTCAAGCTTAAAATAGAGTTTATACTTTAACTTTATTCTTCTTGAACTTACACTTGAACTCGGCTACAAATGCTCCGTGAGCTTATTCATCTTCAGAAAATCTATAACTTTTTTTACCTCCTGCGCCTGATCTCTGCGGCACACTAACAATGCATCTTCAGTATTAATGACTATAAGGTTTTCCACACCGATTACAGCAGTAAATTTTTCCGGAGAGAAAATAAATGAATCATTTGTCATATCGGAGTAAATATTTCCGTTTAATACATTACCCTCAATTGTTTTTTCGGAAAGCTGGTAAACCTCTTCCCAGCTTCCCACGTCGCTCCATGTGAATTCTCCCTTGGTTAAAAAAACTTTATTCGATTTTTCCATGATGCCGTAATCAATCGAGATATTTTTCAAACGGCCGTATACATTATTTAAAGTTTTTTCAAAATCATGGGTTTCAATTGCTTCATCTATCTTCTGAAGCCCCTCAGATAAATCCGGCATAAACAATCTTATCTCATCCAGGATGGCGTCTGCACGCCAAATGAACATGCCGCTGTTCCAGAGAAAATCGCCGCTTTCAACGAAGCGCACCGCGGTTGAATAATTCGGCTTTTCGGCAAAGGAATATACTTTAAAAATATTGTCCGATACTTTTCTTTCGTCGATTTGGATATAGCCGTACCCGGTTTCGGGACGCGTGGGCACTATTCCGATTGTAACAAGCCCGTTTGATTTAAAAGCAAAATCTGCCGCACTTAGCAGGGTATTATGAAATGATTCAATGTTTTTAATAATATGATCTGAAGGGAGAATAATGGTTACCGCATCCTTAGATTTATGCCGGATTAGGAGGGAAGCAAGCCCTATGCATGCAGCAGTATTTCTTCCGAAAGGCTCTTCAATAATATTTTCGCACGGAAGTTCAGGCAGCTGTTTTATAATTTCAGGTTTCTGAATTTTATTTGTAATTATAAAGATATTTTCGTGAGGAATAATATCAATAAGTCTTTGAACGGTCTGCTGGATCATTGTATTATCGCCGAAAATCTTCAGCAATTGTTTAGGAGTTTTTTCTTTGCTTCTGGGCCAAAACCTTGAACCAACTCCGCCGGCCATAATAACGGCAAATAAGTCCATTAATTTTTATCCTGTTTTTATTGTTTCAATTTTTTTCCGAATTCTGCGGCTAAATTTAAGTAACTTCTGATATCAACTTCCTTATTCCTAATCAAGGTTGCTATAACTATCAGGCATGCTCTCATCGATTCGGTTAC
>DATKLQ010000476.1:0-19937 GCA_035542335.1 Ignavibacteriaceae bacterium
TGTTCCCAACCATTTATAATTATCTCTATCAATTAATAAGACATCGACCTCATCAGCAGGTATAGCGGAGTTTTCTTTATCATAAATCGTCCAATTATTTAAATCGAATTTTATTAATCCATTATACGTTCCTAACCAGAAATTCCCATTCTTATCAATAGAAATGTCATTAATTTCATTAAATAAAGTATCTTGATTATAAGCCACCCAGACAGAATCGTTGAACACAGCTAGTCCCCCAAACATACCGATCCATTTTTTATTTGCATTATCAACGGCTATATCATTAATTATTCCCGATGGTATATCGGAGTTTTGGGGGTTGTATAATCTCCAGTTTATGCCGTCAAATTTCACTAATCCGCCATGGGTACCAATCCAAATCGAGCTGCTGTCTTCTGTAATTGACGTAATTACTCTGTTTGGCAGAGCAGAATTATTTATATCATAAATAACCCAATTACCCATATAATATTTTACTAAATATGGATATTCACTTGTGCAACCTATCCAAAGATTTTTTTCTTTATCAATAAATAAAGCGGCTATTTGATCTGAAGGTAAAGGTGAGTTTCCGGTATTAAAATAAGCCCAATTTACTCCGTCAAATTTTGCCAGACCGAATCCGACCGCACCAGAGAGACCTGCGAGTCCTATCCATTTATTTCCGCTGTCGTCTATTGCTATTGCCGTAATGTAATTATCCGGCAAACCTGTAGATTTGTCATAAAATAACAATTCATTGCTGCTCTTGTTGACTCTAATTAAACCGATATCGGTACCGACCCAAATAAAATTATTCTCTTCTGCAATTGCCGTAAATTTTTTGCCTCCGGCAATGTAGTTTTCCCACATTTTTGATTGAGCTTTTAAATTAGAAAAAAGTAAGGCAATACTGAATGCTGCCAAAAATGAAAAGTGAAATAAATTTTTCATAAAGGTTCCCCGAATCTTATTTCAATGATAATAATAAAAATTTAGCTCACTAAAAACAAGTAAATTCTTATATATAATTTATTTAAAGTGTTTCCGATTTTTAGCTAAGTTTACAGATCAAAATATGTCCAGCATTTACTATGGTTATTATAAAATCTTTATTACTTAGTAATTATCCGGAAATTATTTTTGGGTTCAGTACAAAAATTGCGGCAGATAGAAAACCCCCTTTTTATTTCAACCTTTCTTTTTCAGTCGGTGATGATATTAATATCGTTAAGGAAAATCGAAGACTCTTTTTTCAGTCCCTGGGGCTTGCTGAAAACCAAATTATAACTCAAAAGCAAATTCACAGCGATATTATAAGGCTTGCCGAGAAACGAAACAGTAATTCTGAAAGCGATGCCTTGATTACAGATAAGAATAATTTTGGATTAGCCGTCAGCGCTGCCGACTGTGCTCCTATTTTTTTGTATGATAAAAAGAATAGAATTATTTCCGCAGTACATTCAGGGTGGCGCGGGACCCAAAAAAAAATTCTGCTTAAAACTTTAAATAGGCTCTCGGCAGATTTTGGTTCTAAAGGGGAAAATTTGATTGCGTTCATCGGTCCGTCTATCAAACAAAAAAATTACCAGGTAGGAGAAGATGTTGCAGAACTTTTTGATTCTAAATATTTATTAAAAGAAAATGATAAATATTTTCTGGACATTCCATTAGTTAATTTCGATATGCTGGCCGGTTTCGGAATTAAAAAAGAGAATATAGAAATTTCTTCCTTATGCACTTTTGAAAATAGTTTTTTGCTCCACTCCTACCGCCGGGATGGAATTCATTCGGGGAGATCATTAGGAATTATTGCTTTGAAGAGTGCAGATGAATAATAATTTAAAAATTGGTTTTGTATATATTCTGCTCTGTTTTATCTGGGGTTCAACCTGGATTGTAATTCGCTCAGGACTAACTTCGTTGACGCCGATTATCTCTGCCGGTTATAGATTTACTTTAGCTTCTTTTTTTGTCTTCTCATTAATGAAATACAATAATTTTAAGCTGCAGACTGATAGAACCTCTGCTATTCTTTATATATTCATGGCTTTCTTTTCGTATGTTTTCCCTTATTCATTAGTCTATTGGGCGGAATCCCCGCAGGCCGGTGTTCCGTCAGGATTGTCTGCCGTATTATTCGGAGTTTATCCCTTTTTTATTGCTCTTTTCTCCTTTTTCTTTATTAAAAATGAAAGTGTGAATGTTTCACAAATAATTGGAATGATTTCCGGTTTTCTTGGGATAGTCATTATTTTTTCGGATAGTTTTAGCGGAAATATTTCCTCTTTTCTTCTGGGCATGGCTGCAGTGGTACTGAGTGCGGTTATGCAGGCCGCAATGTTAATAACTATTAAAAAATACGGGCACCATTTAAATCCTCTCTCGATGAATTTTATTCCGATGTTTTTAGCAGGGATTGTTCTTCTTTCGGCAGGCTATTCGGTTGAAGACGTAAATCAGCTAAAATTCGATTCGGCAGCTGTGCTTTCAATTCTTTATCTCGCCTTCTTCGGAAGCACAGTTACATTCACTTCCTACTACTGGTTGTTAAAGAGAGTAAATGTGGTTGTCCTTTCGATGATAGCATTTATTACTCCGATTGTTGCTCTGCTACTCGGCTGGATTTTCTATAATGAACAGCTTTCTTTTAATTTATTTTTGGGAACTCTCCTTGTTTTATCAGGTCTGCTGGCAGCAAATTTGGGAAATCTTAGGAAGTTCAATAATTTAGGATTTAAAAAGACTTAATCTTTCCGGCGGGAAATTTTATCTTAAAGGTGATTCATGCAAACCATTATCAGAATAAAAGGCGCTGTCTTTTACGGCTACCATGGGGCACGAACCGAGGAGCAGAGTGTTGGAGGAAAATTTGAAGCCGATGTAGATATTTACAGTGATTTTACTGAAGCCGCAAAAAAAGATAACCTGCGGGAAACAATCGATTATGAAACCGCTTATAAATATATTTATCATCTTGCCCTCGAGCAGAAGTATTATTTGATCGAGGCACTTGCTTATAAAATTGCAACCGGTCTGCTGGATAAATTTTCTAAAATAAATAAGGTGGTTGTAAGAATCAGAAAAAATAATCCGCCGCTAGGGGGAGTAGTTGATTGTGTCGAAGTGGAATATTCTAAGGAGAGGAACCACTAGGCAATTTGTAATCAAAATTTGCTCAAAATGGTAAAGAAAATTTGAACAATATGAATTTCGAATATCGAACATCGAATAATGAATTTCGAACACACAGTGCATTTATTATTCGATATTCGGTAATAGACTCAGGCTGTTGGACTCCGGCGAGAGCAACAGACTCGTCGAGCAGAGTATACAAGCTCCGGCGAACTTTCGATATTCGATATTATCAACTTTGGTTTTGGCTTGACCTATTCAGGTATTAATATGCATTCGGTATATTTGGGAATCGGGTCCAACCTCGGAGATAAATTTGAAAATTTTAGGAAAGCGGCTGCGCTTATAAATGATGATGGAAAATGCCGGATTACAAAAGCTTCCTCAATCTATGAAACTAAACCATTCGGATTTGAGAGTAATTCGAATTTCCTTAATGCAGTAATAAAGATTGAAACCGAGTATTCGGTTCTGGAGTTATTCCGGTTTCTTAAATCAATTGAATGGAAAATGGGCAGAAAGAAATCTGAAAAATGGGATTCTAGGCAGATAGACCTTGATATATTATTTTATAATGATTTGATCTATTCCGATGAAAATATAACCGTCCCTCATAAGGGAATTACTTCGAGAGATTTTGTGATAATTCCTCTAAAAGAACTGGAACCGGATCTTATTCATCCTGAATTAAAAGAAAAAATTGCCGATATTAGAACCGGTCATTTGAAAAAAAATATAATTACAAAAGTCCCGGGAAATTTTATATAAAAAGGATAATTGCAGGATTGGAAAATTCTACTGTAAAATATATCGCGATTGAAGGAGTAATCGGGGCAGGAAAAACATCGCTGGCAAAAAAGATTAAAGATAAAATAAATGCCGAATTTATTGCCGAACAATTCGATGTAAATCCCTTTCTTGAAAATTTTTACTCTAACAGGAAAAGATATGCCTTCCAGACCCAGATGTTTTTTCTGATTAATAGATTTAAACAGCAGCAGGAGCTTAACCAGGAGAATCTCTTTACGGAATATATTGTATGTGATTACCTTTTTGAAAAGGATAAAATTTTTGCTTACCTGAATCTAAGCGAGGAAGAGCTGAAATTATACGAAACACTTTTCCCTCTCCTTGCAAGAAATTTAAGAAAACCGGACATAGTGGTTTATCTCCAGTCCAGCGTAGACAGGCTGATGTACAATATTAAAAAAAGAAACAGAAGAATCGAGAGAAACCTGACCAGGAGTTATATTGAAGAGCTTAGTGAAGCTTATAATCATTTCTTTTTCAGGTATAACACAACACCTCTGCTGATCGTCAATTCTACCGAAATAGACTTTGTTAACAACGAAGAAGATTTCAACGAGTTATTTATTCAAATATTCCGTGAAGACCGCGGGTTCATAGAATATTTTTCTGCAATAACAAGGTGAATTATAGATACTTTCGAAAGAGGCCGTAGTGATACGTTTTATTTTATTTATTTTAATTGTCTTTATAGTTTATAATCTGGCAAAATTTTTTTTGAGAGCCATTACCGGATCCGGCGAAACTTCCGGGAAGATGCCGAATGAGCCCAAGTCCAAGTACGATGATGTTGAAGAAGCAAAATTTAAAGACATCGACAACGATTCTCAAAAAACCGATAAAACCTGATCCCGGATGGCTAAAGACAATCTATTCTCAAAAATTATTTACAGAACCTTCCGGAAAGCTTTATCTGTACCTGAAAACCCGAGCTTAGTTTTAGAAAATCCACGCAAATTTTTAATTGTAAGGCAGCATAATCAGTTAGGAGATCTCCTTATTGGAGTTTCACTTTTTAGGGCAATTAAAGAAAAGTATCCCCAATCTTCTATTACGCTTATTGTAAGTCCGTTCAATTATCCGGGACTTGTGAAAAATAGATTTCTGGATAGAGTATTTATCTTTGATAAAAAAAAGCTCTTACATCTCTCTTATTTAAATCAACTTAAAAGCATATTAAGGGAGGAATATGATGTTGCAATAGTTCCCGCGATAGTCTCAGTTTCATTTACAAGCAATCTACTGGCAAGGTTTGCGAATGCAAAGACAAGGATTGGGCCGGACTCTCTCGATGGAATCTACAATAAAAGCAGTTTCTTATTTGATAGAAGAGTGGTCCTCGATTGGAGAAAGCATCCTGATTCTAATGTAGCTGAGAGAAACCTTGATATTGTAAGGCCTTTTGGTATAAATACGGAAAATTTCAGCTCCGAAATTTCTTTCGATAGTGTCGACTTATCGGAAGTAAAAGCTTTTTTAAATGAAATCGGATTAAATAAGGGTGAGCTGCTGATTGGCTTGCATGCTGGCGCAGGGAAAATCCAGAATCGCTGGTCGTTATTAAAATATATAACGTTAATTCAAAAACTGAATGGAGCTTATAAAGCAAAATTCTTTCTCACAGGCAGTATGGCAGACTCTGAAGAGCTTCAGTACATAAAGGAGAACGTTAGAATTCCCGTTTACCTGTGCATGAATAAACCGATTCCGGTCGTTGCTGCTTTAATTTCTATGTCTCAGCTTTTTATCTGCAATGATACCGGAATAATGCATGTGGCGGGAGCTACAGGCGTTCCGCAGATTTCATTATTCGGACCTACAAATCCTTTTAACTGGGCTCCTATTGGAAGCAATAAGCATTTTATCCGCAATTCCGAACTGATCGATGATATTTCGGCGGATGAAGTTTTTGATCTTTGCAAATCCATTCTCTCCGGAAAAACTAATGGGGAATCACTTGCGTAATAAACGAATTGCCGCTCTTGATCTCGGTTCAAATTCTTTTCACATGATTATCGGGGAGCTTAAAGACAATAATTCTTTTGAAATTATTGAACGGAAAAGGGAAGTGCTGCGATTAGCTTCCCAAAAAAAAGGGGAGCACTCATACATAACGGAAGATGAAACTGATAAATCTATCCTGGTAATAAAAGATTTCAAACAAACTGCATCTCGGTACGGCGCAGAAATTAAAGCAGTTGCAACTAGAGCCGTCCGGGAAGCTATAAACGGCAAAGATTTTACCGAAAGAATATTTAAAGAAACTTCAATCAAAGTGGAAATAATCAGCGGTGAAAAGGAAGCAGAATTAATATTTTTAGGGGCATCGGATTGGCTCGGTTTATTTGAAAAAAAAATACTGGTAATTGATATCGGCGGAGGAAGTACTGAAATCATTATCGGAGCAGATAAAAAAATTGTTTTTTCCGGGAGTTTGAAATTAGGGGCAGTAAGGATAATAAGGAATTTTTTCCCTGGATTTATCATATCTCCGGAAAGAATTACTCTTTGCAGGAATTTTATAAAAGAAGAACTAGTGAAAAGCTTAAAGGATGTTTCGGGAATCACTTATGATACAGCAGCAGGTGCATCGGGAACGATTTTATCCGTTGCTTCGTCCCTTTATTTCGGGAAGCACCATAGATATCCCGATTTGATAAGAACAATTCAAATTACATTTGAAGAGTTAAAGGTATTTGCCGAGAACCTGCTTGCAAAATCTACTGTGAAAGAAAGATTATTAATTCCCGGTATTGAAGAAAAAAGAGCAGATATACTTCCGGCGGGAGTATTGATATTGCAGGAATTATTTTCCTTTTTTAAAATCAATATATTCAATATATCCGAATACGGCCTTCGCGAAGGAATAATTTTATCTTATTTGGGTTCCAATAAAAATCCGGGATAAAAATTCTGAACCTCGTATCCTGATACTTTATTGTAACTTTTATCACCTCAAAAAATTTATATGTTGAAACATTTTGTCAGCATAATAATTTTGCCAGCATAATAATTTAGATTTAATAGTTCAACAATTTTAAATATATAGGAGGTTAACATGGCAGTAAAACATGTTCCTGAAGGGTATCATACGGTGACACCATATTTGCTTGTAAAAAATGCATCTGATTTTTTAGTCTTTCTTAAAAAGGCTTTCGATGCAAAGGAGAAAGATATAGCTAAGGGACCTGACGGTACTATAATGCATGCCGTAACCAAGATAGGAGATTCATTCATTATGCTCGGCGAAGCTACGGGGAAATTTCCGGCAATGCCGACAATGCTCTATTTATATGTGAAAAATACGGATGAGACTTACAAGAATGCCTTAAAAGCCGGAGCCGTTTCGGATATGGAACCGAAAGATATGTTCTGGGGAGATAGGAATGCCGGAGTCAGAGATCAATTCGGAAACTATTGGTCGATTGCAACACATATAAAAGATGTTACCCGTGAGGAGATGGAAGCAGGCATGAAAGATATGATGAAAGAAACGGTATAGTTTCCTTAATAAGGCAGAGACATTTATAATGTCTCTGCCTATAATATTGTTTAAGAGATTTTTTTCCCTTCTAAAAACTTCATAATTGACGCCGCAAGTCCGTCCAGTGAACCATTCCCGCCCGCAACCAGAATATCAGGCATAATCTTTTTATCGCCTTTCATTACTGCATCAATGGCGTTTACCAAGGTAGTGCTCTGCTCGCCGATGGCTTTCCTTAATTCTTCGGCAGCTTTGGCCCTTGCTAACCCGACTGCCTCTATTTCAGCACCCTTGGCTTTTCCTGTTTCACTTACATAATAGGAATCACCCCTTCCCTCGGCTTCCTTTTTATATTGATAAGCTTCGGCCTGGATCTTTACCTGTGCTGCTTCATTCTTTTTGATATCTACGTTTACGGCAGATTTCGCCAGTTCTGCCTGCATATCCGCAGTACCTTTGGCTTTTTCGGTTGAAATTCTTTGTTGCTGTGCCTCTTCCTTTTTCTTATATGTCTGTATTTCCTGGTTTGCTATTTCTCTTTGAGTAAGAACCTGGACAAGCTCCTCCGGGAGAACTACATCCTGTATATATACTCCTCTTGTCTCAACATTATAATCTTTTAGCTTTGTTTCTATATAATCGGTAGCAGCAGTTTGAATTTCATTTCTTTTTTCAATGAATGAAATTGCAGGCATAGACTGAAGCTTATCGCGGAAATGATTTCCTACAGCAGCTTGCAGCACTTCATTTACCAGGTTTCTTACTGAACCAACCATTGATATGACTTTTGAAGCCTGGGTATCTGGAATATGGATCTGAACCTGGAGATCGATCTTAAATATAAATCCCTCTCTTGATTTAGCGACTATTTGTTTGAGATTTTGATCTAAATTGTGCGCCTGAGATGAAGCATCAGCCCAGTTGAGATTAAGGATAGCTGTTGGAACTATTTCTGCTTTATAACAATGTGAATTCAGGGGATATTTGCCGGTCCTGAGTGCTTCTCTCCAGATACCCCTGTGTCCCGGCCTTACAATGGAACCGAACTTAAATTCTTCGCCCGAAGTATCCTGCGAAGGTAAGCCGACATAAGATTTTATAACTGCAACTTGACCCTGTTCAATAACAAGCATGGGTGCAATTTCAACGTTTACCAAAAAAGGATTTAAATTGTACATTCCGTACAGGAGCGGATCATGCTGAAGCCCTATTCTGCCGCCGTTGTCAATGAAGGACTGAAAATCCTGGTAGTTGTTATGCACTGAATTTTTGTTGCCTAGAATGGTTTCCGTCAAAGATAAATCGGTTGTGCCTTGAATGCTCTCAAGCTTATAAATATCTTCAAAACCGCCAAGCCGGCTTGCAATATCTCCTGACGAAAGAGGATCGCCGTCATTAACGGTTACAATTCCGATGACGTCAATCGCTCGCTTATTTTCATCAAGCCTAGGTTCAATTAATACTACATCCAGCTGGGAAGGCTTTAGTCCGAAAGCTTCCGGGGCTAAAACACCGTTCTTTCTATCAGCAAGTTCCTGTAAATCAGGAGCGATAGGTAAACCGTACGTTTGTTTTTTGGTTATCACCAGGAAACCTACCGGATGAATAGGCAGCAGTGATCCGGGAGGAAGTACTGGCCTCTGAACTCCTTTCTGTCCCCCTTTTGAAATAAATTCCTTTATATTAGAAAAATTACCGAACTCTTTTTTATAAACTGCCGACTTTGCACCAATCGGCAAAGGCCGTCCAACTTGAGAAATAACAACTCCGATTTCCCCTGCAGGAACCTGCACCCAAGGGTATTTCTCTACATGGTAGACCGGCCAAAGCTTGAACCTCAGGCCTGGCATAAGGAGCTCTTCCTGATAGCCCGCTTCTCCATTAAAGGCAATAGGATTATCCTCGGTAAGTTTCGAATATGAAAATCTTTTATTTACTAATCCGATTTCGGTAGGTCCTATGCTTATAAAGGATTTAAATAAGCTTATTGTCAGATATAATAAGACTATAAGATATAATAGGAATAGAATTGTATTCTCAATTCCAAAAAGACTGTTTTCCATAGGATTCCTCTTAAGATAATCTTTAAATTTAAATTACTCCGGCTACGCTTCCCCGAATCTTGCAGCATTACCCCGGCCCGGAAAAAAGGAGTAAACGTGGACAAGATGATTAGAAAATTAAGATGCTCAACTAAAAGAATCAATAAATTAATTAATTTGATTCCCTTTGTAATTTTTATAAAGTTGATTTGATGAGTAAACAATTCTAAGTGTTAAAAAATTGAATGAAACATTCCCTTCTTTTATTCATTTTGATGGTAAAAGCAAATTTTTAAACACGCAAATAAAGCAGCAGCTATTAAGAACTTGGTAAGATTTGCAACTTATATAATCTTATAAAAAACAATTAAAGAAAGTTAAAAAAAATGAAGGAGATAAGCAGAAGATTATTCAAAAAAATCCTCCGTATAAATTACGGAGGATTAAAAATCATTATGGAGTGACTGCACCGTCGTCTTCTTCAAGAGATTCGTTAGTTGAGAGTGTAGCATAAATTTTATACTCTCCGTTTATAAATGTGCTTGAATATAAAATTAATATCTTTGTCCCCGCAGCTATTTTTACTGTCCCGGTTAAATCGCCTACCGCCGAAGAAGAAATGGCATTCCCGGGTATTGCATAGGTTGTGGAGTATTCAAAAACACCTTTGGGGAGCTCTCTTAATGTTACTACCTGCTCATGCCCGCTGGGCGCTCCTGGTACAGTAATAACTTCACCTCTAAAATTAAAGTGCAATTCACCTATGGCAAGATTTCTTAATTCAATGCTGTTGTTAACCTTCGAAGAGCAACCCAACCCGAAGGAAAAAAGTACTAAAGAGGAAAATATTAATAATTTTTTCATGTTGTTCTCAAAAATATAGTTAATAAAACTATTGATTTTGAACAAGTATAGTGCCACCTGCCTGCAAATTACAAAGGCATAAATATTTTATTTTTCCATTCAGCCATGAAATATTAAATATTTTTCGTGTAGAAATTACCTTAATTTATTCTTTTTATACCCCCTGAATTCTGTGAAGCCCGTAGCTTTCTGTGTCTATGCGCTCCTTTATTTATATTTTCAGAAATATTAGTGAACGACACAATAGATATAAATTTTCTTTCAAAAATTGTTTTTTTTCTTGACTTTAGGCAAAAAAATGTACAAGTTTGGGTCAAATTGTGGGGAAATGTGGTGAATTATACCAAAAGGAATAATCGTTTGTTTAAAGGCCAGTTTTTATATTCTATAGATTCAAAGGGAAGAATAAGCATACCGGCTAAGCTTCGTAAAAACTTCTCTCCCGAAGCGAATGACAGCCTGGTTATGACGCAAGGTTTTGGAACCTGCATAGATATTTATCCTTATGATCAGTGGCAGCTGATAGAAGAAAAACTCTCCAAGTTAAATCAATTCAAGCCAAAGGATGTAATGTTCTTAAGGATGTTTCTTCAGTTTGCAGCCGAAGATTCTTTGGATTCGCAATCACGTGTGTTAATTCCACAAAATCTCCTTGATTATGCCAAAATAGAAAAAGAAGTGCTGATACTTGGAGCACTCAAGAAAATTGAAGTCTGGAATCCTAAATTATATGAAGAATATTTGAAGGAGTCAAAAGATACTTATGAGCAGATTGCTCAAGAAGTAATGTCGTTATGAATAATCGTCATACTCCTGTGATGCTGGATGAATCTTTGGAGCTGCTCATTACGGATAAGGAGGCTGTTTATTTTGAAGGGACGGCAGGCTTCGGAGGGCATACATCGGAAATTTTATATCGCATCGGTAAATCCGGAAAGTTAATCGCAACTGATATTGACAAGGAGGCATTTAATTACTTAAAAAAAAAATTTAAGTCAGAAAGCAGATTGAAGCTTTATAATTTCAATTTCAATCAACTAGATATTATTGCAAAAATTGAATCGGAAAAATTTTTTAAGGGAATATTTGCCGATCTGGGCGTATCATCATTTCAGCTCGATGAACCTGAAGCAGGATTCACTTACAGGGAAGATGCAAAACTTGATATGAGAATGGATAAGGAAAAGGTTGTTAATGCTGGAGATGTTATAAATTCTTTTTCGGAAGAAGATCTTTCGAGTATTTTTTTTAATTACGGGGAAGAGAGAAACTCGAAAAATATTGCTAGAATGATTTCCCGAAGAAGGACTCAAAAAAAAATTGAAACCACCGGGGAATTAAGCCGGTTAATTAGGGAGATTACGCCGAGAAAATATCATTTTAAAACTTTATCCAGAGTTTTCCAGGCCTTGAGAATTTTCGTAAATGATGAACTGGACACATTAAGATCTTTCCTAGATAAATCCGTAAATCTGCTGGAGAAAGGAGGCAGAATTGTAATTCTGTCTTATCATTCATTAGAAGACGGAATTGTGAAAGAGAAATTCAAATATGAAAACCTCAGTTGTATTTGTCCCAAAGATGCTCCGGTTTGTACCTGCGGTAAAACTCAGCGTCTTAAGATATTGACGAAGAAACCGCTCACCCCTGGTGATGAGGAAGTAAAAAAAAATTTCAGGTCTAGAAGCGCTAAGCTGAGGGCAGCCGAGAAAATATGAAAAAAAGTTCAAAACCGTTTATTGCTTTGAGCTTAATAATTTTTGTTGGCGCAACTTTTTTAATTCTTTCCTATGTCGGGATAAAACTCGAGTGTGAAATGCTGCTTAAGGAGAAGGTTTTGACCGAAGAAAAGCTTAATGCTAAAAAAAATTGGCATGTTAATCTTGTTGCGCAGCTTCAGTACCTGTGTACGAAGGAAAGAATAGTGGAAATTGCTAAAAATGAACTTGGGATGATTGAGAAAACCGATAGCGATTCAATAATTATTGTAAGTATAGATAAGATTAAGAGAATAGCTGAAGCGTTGGATCACGAAAATGATTAATTCAAGAGCTGTAATAATTATAGTATTTATATTCTTAGGCTTTACTCTTATTATTTCAAAGCTTGTGGAAATTCAGCTGATTAATCATGAAGAGTATAAATACCTTGCAGATAAACAGCAGACAAAGCTGGAAAAAATTCAGGCAGAGCGGGGATTAGTGTATGACAGAAATTATACCCTGCTGGTTTATAACCGGAATGATATTTCATTCTATGTCGATTTGAGGATGCTCTCCAAGGAAGGTAAGGAAAAAATTGCCGGAAAGTTCTCGTCCGTTTTCGGCAAAAGCGAAACCTACTACATAAGACTAATGAGTAAAAAACCCGGCACTGTATGCATTGAGAAAAAAGCCCCCAGTGAAAAAGCTTTGGCTCTAAAAAATTTTAAAGTACCCGGATTGTTTTACAGGGAGGACCCGACTAGAGTTTATAACTATGATCGTCTCGCGTCTCATTTATTAGGATTTGTAAATTATGAGTATCACGGCGTTGCTGGGTTAGAAAGTAGTTACGAGGATGTCTTGAAGGGGGAAGACGGAATAAGACTTGTAGAGAAAAGTGCGATCGGCGATATGGTTACCGTTTCGGAAGAGCAGACAAAGCCTCCTATCGCCGGTGATAACCTTGTCTTAACAATTGATAAAACTTACCAGCAGATAATTGAGGATGAACTCGTAAAAGCTTTGAAAGACTACGAGGCATATTCGGCAGTCGGAATAATTATGAGTCCTCATAACGGAGATATATTGGCTCTGGCCTGCGAAAATGATTATGATCCGAATAACTATTGGGAATTTAGCGACGAACAAAGAAGAAACAAGGCGCTTACAGATACTTATGAACCGGGATCGACATTTAAACCTTTTGTGGTTTCCGCTATCCTTGATCAGAACCTCTGCAGGGAAAATGAAATCTTTTTTCTCGAAAACGGCAGATACAGGTATAAGAATGTTTATATAAGCGATACTCACAAAAAAGATTATCTTAACGTTAAAGGAATAGTTGAGTGGTCGAGCAATATAGGGATGTCGAAGCTGGTGCAGAGAATTAATAATGAAAGTTTTTATAAATACCTGCGGGGTTTTGGATTTGGGAGCTATACTTCAATTGAACTCCCCGGCGAGGCCAAAGGCTTGCTGAAAAAACCTGAGGAGTGGTCTGCAATTACCAAGCCCTTTATGGCCTTTGGCTATGAACTTTCCGTCACCCCGGTCCAGCTAATAACTGCATTTTCTGCTCTAATAAACGGTGGAATATTATATTATCCTCAAGTGATTAAGGAACAGATTTCCGGCAGCGGGGAAATTATTTTTGAAAAGAGACCTGTACAGGTAAGAAAAATTATTTCCGAGGAAACATCCGAAAGAATAAAAAAGATCCTTACCTCCGTTGTTGAAGAAGGCACCGGCCAAAATGCAAAGCTTGATTTCCTTAGTGCTGGAGGGAAAACCGGTACCGCACAGCAATTAATAGAGGGAAGTTATTCAAGCACCCAGTATAATTCGTCATTCATCGGTTTTTTTCCTGCTGAAAACCCGGAGGCTGTCTGCCTTATTCTTATAAATTCTCCGAAAATTGGGAAATACGGCGGATTGGTTGCGGCTCCTGTTTTCAAAAAGGTTGCTGAGAGAATTATTAAATCCTATCCGGATCAATTTAGAATAAATCGAAGCATACAAAGTACTAAAATTACAGGCGGCGAAAACGAGTCAAGCAGAGGAGGGATGGTAAAGGTATCTGAAGATGATTTGGGAAATACAAATCCTTCTTCAATAAAAACATCTGTCAAGGAGAATAATTACCAGGATGAAATACCGGAAATCAAAAGCTCTGATGTCATGCCCGATCTTACTAACTATAATTTGAGAAATGCTATTTTGGTGCTGTCTAAATTGGGTATAGGATTTAAAATAAACGGTTCAGGAAGAATAATAAGCCAGAGTATTCAGCCCGGACAAAAAATCCGCAAAGGGATCACCTGTGAACTGGTATGCAGGGAATCAGAAATTAATGGGACGGTTGTTTATTGATGGAACTGACTGAATTATTAAACGGCGTGCATGCAATTCAGGTTGTCGGGGAAGTGCAGAGAAAGGACGTGGCGGGGATTTTTTATGACTCCAGAAAAGTATTGCAGAATTCCGTTTTTGTAGCAGTAAAAGGATATAATACCGACGGGCATAAATTCATCCTGGATGCGCTGAATAAAGGCGCGATTGCAGTTGTTCTTGAAGATAAAAATGCGGTTCCTGACGAAATATTTATTCATGAAAGCAAAGCGAAGATTCTGGTTCATAACAGCCGTACTGCACTTGCGGAGTTATCAAATTACCTTTTTAAAGAGCCTTCAAAAAAACTCAAGCTTATCGGGATTACAGGAACTAACGGTAAGACAACGACATCTTATTTTCTGAAAAATATCTTTGAAACTGCCGGATTCAAAACCGGTTTGGTGGGAACTATAGCTAACTACATCGGAAATAAAAAGATAGATTCCAAATTGACTACACCCGAGTCAAATGATTTAAATGAAATGCTTCTCGCAATGTATAACCAGGGATGCAGTCATGCGGTTATGGAAGTATCTTCTCATTCTCTTGTATTAAACCGGGTAGTTAATCTCTATTTCAGCGAAGCCGTATTCACAAATATCACATCCGATCATCTCGATTTCCACGGGAACTTTGAGAATTACTTTAAAGCAAAAAAAATTTTATTTGATTCTTTAAGCTCCGGATCCAATATTATAAGCAACGCGGATGATATCAACGGAAAGTCAATTACTAAAGATTCAAAAGCTAAAACTTTTTTTTACGGAACTTCGGAAGACGCCGAGTTTTTAATGAAGAATATTCGCTTTAATCTACAGGGTACTTTCTTTGAGATCTCTTATGGAAAAAAGAATTATTTGGTTGAAACTTCCTTGATCGGCGAATTTAATGCTTACAATGCTTGTGCCGCATTTGCAGCCTCGGTTCTTTCCGGCATCGATGAGAAGATTGCTCTGAAAGGGATTAAGACTGCAAAATATGTCCCGGGAAGATTTGAGGTAGTCCGGAAAAATAATAAAAAAGTAATCATTGACTATTCTCATACTGCTGACAGTCTTCAAAAGGCACTTCAGGCGGTTCATAAAATTAATAAGGATAAGAATCCTGTTTATACCGTATTCGGCTGTGGCGGGAACAGGGATAAAACTAAGCGCCCGGTTATGGGAAAAATTGCCTCGGAACTAAGCGATAAAGTATTTATAACTTCCGATAATCCGAGATTCGAGGATCCCCTTGCTATAATCAGTGAAATAGAAAAAGGAATCTCGAAAAAAAATTATCAGGTCATTGAGAACAGAGAGGAAGCAATAAAAAAATCTATTGAAAGCTCCAAGGATAATGCGGTAATCCTAATTGCCGGTAAAGGTCATGAAAACTACCAGGAGGTAAAAGGTATCAGGAATCATTTCTCCGATAGGGAGATTGCGGAAAAATATTTATTTAAATGAAAAAGATTAGATTAACTATCGAAGATATTTTTGAAATACCGACGGCAGTTATTTATAATCCCGATCAATTTAAATTTCTTGAATCTGTTTCCATTGATTCAAGGAATATCTCCAGGAAGGGATTGTTTGTTGCAATCAAAGGAGAGAAATTTGACGGGCACGATTTCGTAAGTTATGCAATTGAAAACGGAGCGGAAGCAGTTTTATTTTCAGAAGAAAAATATGAAAATTTTAAAGAACTCAATATTCCTTTTATCACTGTCAAAGATACATTAAAAGCTCTGGGCGATATAGCAAAGATCTGGAGGAAGAAACTTAATACAAAAATTATCGGAATTACCGGCAGCACAGGCAAGTCTACTACAAAGGAAATGCTTGCATTGATCCTTAATGAAAAATTTAAGGTGAATAAAACTATAGGAAATAATAATAATCATATCGGTGTCCCTCTTACAATTTTCAGTACAAACAACAGCCACGGTTTTCTTGTAGCTGAATTAGGTACAAATCATTTTGGAGAGATAAAATATACATCTGAGATACTTGAGCCGGATTATGCCCTAATTACAAACATCGGGCATTCACACCTGGAGTTCCTGAAAAATAAAAGAGGCATATTAAAGGAAAAGATTGAACTTTTTAGAACAACATCGGAAAGAAAAGGTTTTATCTTTATAAATAATGATGATCCGCTGTTAAGTGGAATATCGAAAAATTATAAGAATAAGCTTACCTTCGGATTTAAATCCAAATCTGATGTTAAAGGTAAAATAACAGGATATACCGATGAAGGTAAACCGGTAATTCAAATTAATTACAAAAATAAGAGATTAAAAGAAACATTCTCCCTGTATGGCGAGCAGAGTGCAAAAAATTTCCTGGCTGCATCGGCTGTGGCATTTAAACTGGGATTGAACACTAAACAAATTTCAAGTGCTGTTAAGAAAATTAAAAGTGTGGATAAAAGATTAAATGTCAGAAAATATCCTGGTTTTCTTTTGATTGATGATACTTATAATGCAAATCCCGATTCCATGAAATTTGCTGTTGAGCTTCTTTCAAGAATTAAAAATTATAAAAAGAAAATTGCAGTGCTGGGCGATATGTTTGAGCTTGGAGAAGAGGGGCCGGCTCAGCATAAAAAATTAGCAGCGGTTATAAATAAAAATAAAATCGATGCCGTTTTTACAATCGGTCCTTTGATGAAAAATTTAAATGAAGGATTAAATAAAGTTAAGATCGAAACGGAGCACTTTACGGAGAGAGAACAATTTAAAAAATTTCTGAAAGAGAAAAGGTTCGATGACTCGGTTGTTTTAGTTAAGGGATCAAGAGGAATGAAGATGGAAGAATTTGTTGGAATTATTGAAGCCGGAGTTTAATATGCTTTATTTCCTTTTTGATTATTTAAACAGAAAATTAAACCCGCCCGGCTTTGATGTGTTCAGGTTTTTAACCTTCCGGTCTGCCCTTGCCGCTATAACCGGGCTTGCTCTGGCTTTTTACCTTTCTCCAAGAGTGATAAAAATTCTTCAGAGGAAACAGATTGGCGAGGCAAAGAAAGAAGAAGGTCCTAAATTCCATTGGTCAAAAGCAGGTACTCCGACTATGGGCGGAGTTATTATTATTTTTTCAGTTGTGGTCCCTGTGCTTCTTTGGGCAGATATAAAAAGTATTTATATAATTTTAATTTTAGCGGGAACCGTTTGGCTGGCCGGTGTCGGCTTTATAGATGACTATTTGAAAGTGATAAAGAAATACCCTAAAGGATTAATAGCAAGGTATAAGCTGCTGGGGCAGTTCCTTATCGGTTTAATTATAGGTTCGGTAATTTATTTTTCTCCCCAGTTTGAAGGGATTAGCACCGTTACTACAGTTCCCTTTTTGAAAGATGTTAATTTAGATTTTTCCTATTTCTATATACCGGTTGTCATCTTTATAGTTACTGCTACGTCAAATGCAGTCAATCTAACCGACGGATTGGACGGATTGGCAATCGGGATCATTACTATCGTAATGATAGCTTTGGCAATTATCAGCTATGTAAGCGGCAATGCAATTTTCTCAGACTATCTGAATATTATTTACCTTCCTGGATCAGGAGAGCTGACTGTTTTTGTTGCCGCTTTGATTGGCGCCTCGCTGGGTTTTTTATGGTACAATTTTTATCCCGCCCAGGTCTTTATGGGTGATACAGGGTCCCTTGCTCTTGGGGGTGCTTTTGGAATATTAGCCGTACTCATAAAAAAAGAGCTGCTGATACCTATACTGGGCGGGATTTTTTTCCTGGAAACTATTTCGGTAATAATTCAAAGATTATATTTCAAATATACCAAGAAGAAATACGGAGAGGGCAGAAGAGTTTTTAAAATGGCACCCATTCATCATCACTTTGAAATGGTCGGCTGGCCTGAACCGAAAATCGTCATACGGTTTTATATTATAGCAATTATACTGGCAATTGTTAGTCTTACATCATTCAAGATCAGATGATTGATTTAAAAGATAAAAATATTTCCGTTATTGGGGCGGTAAGAAGCGGTATCGGGGCTGCTAAGCTGATTAAGAAGCTTGGAGGCAAAGCTTTTGTAAGTGATATGTCGGATAATGCTAAGATAAAAAAATCTGCCGAAGTATTTATGGAGCTTGGAATCGATTATGAACTGGGCGGTCATACCAATAGAGTATTTGATTGCGAATTAATGGTCGTAAGCCCTGGCGTTCCTTCTAATGCAGAGATTCTTTCTAAAGCAAAAGAAAAAAATATAAAAGTAATAAGTGAGCTGGAGCTTGCTGCCGGCTTCTGCAAAGGTAAAATAATTGCAATTACAGGAACAAACGGTAAGACTACAACTACTTCCTTGTGTGCTCATGTTTTTAAAGTAGGCGGTAAAAAAATTTATACCGCCGGAAATATAGGATTTGCTTTTTCTGAAATTGCTCTCGATGTCCGGCCCGATGAGTACGTTTCCCTTGAGGTTTCAAGCTTTCAGCTGGATTTGATCGATACCTTTAAGCCTCAGGTAGCGGCTATTCTGAATATAACCCCTGATCATCTGAACAGGTATGAAAATAAATTTGAGAAATATATTGAATCCAAGCTCAGAGTTTTTAAGAATCAGGACAGCGGCGATTTTTTAATTCTGAATAAAGACGATCCCGGCTTAATGAATTCTTTACCGAATTATAAAAGTAAAAATTTTTATTTCTCTCTCAGCGAGCCTCAGTACAACGGGTGTTATCTTTCCGGTGAAGAATTAATCTTCAATGAGTACAATGAACTGAAATTCAGCTGCAGTGTTAAGAATTTAAGCCTGAAAGGGGAACATAATTATCAGAATGCAATGGCAGTAATCATTGCTGCTAAAATCTATGGCCTCGATAATGAAAGAATACGTGAAGCCTTGGGCTCCTTTAAAGGAGTTGAGCATAGGCTGGAATTTGTAAGAGAGATTGACGGCGTAATCTATATTAATGACTCTAAAGGGACAAATGTCGATTCGGTTTGGTATGCATTAAGGAGTTTTGATAATCCTATTTTCTTAATTCTCGGCGGCCAGGATAAAGGCAATGATTATAATAAAATTAAAGATCTTGTCCTGAAAAAAGTTAAAAAGATATATGCAATAGGCTCCTCGGCGGAAAAAGTTTTTAATTTTTTTCATCATGACATTAAAGTGGAGATAAAAGGAACCCTTGAAGAGGTGGTAATAACGGCCAACAGTGAAGCTAGAAAAAACGACGTTGTGCTCCTTTCTCCCGCCTGTGCAAGCTTTGATATGTTCGATAACTATGAGCACCGCGGCGAAGTGTTCAAGGAGGCGGTAAATAAATTATGATAAGAAAGCTTGCTCTCATTATTTTTTTTCGTCGCTTTTACTTTCATGCTCTTCGGGCTTATCGTGGTAATGAGCGCAAGCAGCACCTACAGCGCATTTAAATTCGATGATCTGTTTCACCTTTTTAATTCTCATTTCGTAAAAGTTATATTGGCCATATGCGCTATGATCGGGTTCTGTTTTATTCCTTATGAGATCTACAGAGAAGCAAGCAAATTTTTAATCTTCATTATAACTTTTGT
>DATKLQ010000477.1:0-4133 GCA_035542335.1 Ignavibacteriaceae bacterium
CTCTCTGTTTCGCAGGGAGTTTCTGCAAAACAGAATCAAGCTTCTTAAGCTTCTCTTTATCCTCAATATTTTTTACTATATCGCTCCCGGCGGCTAAAGAGCTGCTTTCTTTGTCTTCAAGAGAAAAAAACTGCCTTATATTTTTTCTTCTTATAAAATTAATGCTTCGAGTTGCAGTAATTCTATATATCCATGTATAGAGAGAAGATTTAAACCGGAAGTCTTTCAGCTTATTATACATTACAAGCAACACCTCCTGTACAATCTCATCGGCATCAAGGTGATTGCCGGTCATCTTCCTTGCATGCCAATAAATCTTATCCTGGTATTTGAGAGCTATTTTATTAAATGAACTTTCATCACCCCGGACAAAAGATTTCGCCAGCTCAAAATCATTATTGGCATCCGGTATTTTATCTCTATTCAGCAAATTTTAGACAAAGGAATTTTTATAAAGGTTTAATTAAAATCTCAGTATACTGAATTAAACTTCAAAGGATTTCCGATTGTCAAAAGTTCAAAAGTTGAAATATAATAAAATGAAAGGTGCAAAAATGAAAGCTGTTCTAATTTCTCTGATGGTATTGTGTTTTTCGATAGGTTTGGCGAATGCCCAGCCATTCCGGGAAGGAAAGACAAAACAAAAAAATATGCTGGAAAAATTGAATCTGTCAGACGAGCAGAAAGAAAAGGTCCAGGCTCTCCGGCTTAGCCATGAGAAAGATATGATTGATTTAAAAGCCGATCTTGAAAAAGCCCAGCTTGCTTTGCGTGAATTGAAGGCAAAGAAAAATTTTTCCCGTGCAGAGATAATTGCCGCAGTTGAAAAAATCAATGCCGCAAAAAATAAAATCGCTCTATCAGTAGCCAACCACAGAATGGATGTTTACGAGCTGCTGACTGATGAACAGAAAGAAGAATTCCGGAAACTCGGACCGGGAATGAATATGAACGGCAATGAACGGGGAAGGCATATGAATCGCCGGGAACCGGGATTTATGAACCGCATGATGGGTGAAGATTAAATAAAATTTGCTGCACTACAGCATTCCTGCCTGTGAATTTTTTTTAAATCTACTTTTGATTTAAATTCGGAGGCAGGAATGTCCGCGTTAAAAAGCCTAAAATAATTTTCAATATTCAATATACAATATACAATTCGGAGCTTATTGAGAATTGCTTATTGATTATTGAGCATTGAATATTAAAAAAATATAGTAAAAAAAATTTACTCTCTTTTATTGGCATGATATAAAATGAATCTTGATTATCGAACATCTATGAATTTCTTAAGATAGAGAGATTATTGTTGTCTTGTTAAATTTTTTTTCAATTTGAATCCTCAGACAGCAATGTCCGGGTAACTGTGTTTGATTTTGGAATTTCCTTTCCTAAAATCGTACAATAAATCCTTTGGAATTATATAAAAAATGGGGGAAAAATCAGTGGCACTGGTCTTGAACAAATACTTTTGAAATCAACTTTACGAGGGTCCTAAAAAATGAAAACGTTCGGCGGCAGTTCGGGCCGGGTTCCGGATTTTGGATATATTATTTCAACGTTTACCATTGATTACTTTCTAGTCCCTATTCTCTCAGGCATTTACGGATTTATTTCTTTTTTTGTCATAATAATGGCGGTAAAAATTTTCTTGAACGCAGCGGGGAACGAAGTCTCCGTAAATCCTTCCGTTCTCGATCTTCAAATTTCGGCAATCGGATTTATTTTAGGATACGGATTAAAAGTGATTAGGAACTTGGAATAAACCTCACTTCGGATTAGTAGGCCTTAGATCGATCTCGCTCATCAAGGCTCTTGCCGGCAGCTTAATAATTGCCGCCACACATTCAGCTATATCTTCAGGCTTTAAAATCTCCCCTTTGCTTCTGGGATCCATCGCGCTGCTGCTGCCGAAACTTGTATCAACCGAACCGGGGCAAATTGCAGCAACTCTAATATTGTACTCCCGGATTTCAAGCATTAAAGATCTTGTGAATCCCAGCAAGGCATGCTTGGTAGCCGAATACATTGTGCCGCCGATAAAAGAATTCTTTCCCGCCAGCGATGCGATATTGATTATAGATCCATTTCTCCTCTTGATCATATTATCGGCTACGGCTTTTGTAAAATTGTAGACCCCGTAGAGATTAACATTCACCTGTTTCTTGAAATCTTCTAAAGTCGAATCAACCAACTTCTTTACAATTCCAACCCCGGCATTATTAATCAGGTGATCGATCTTCCCGTATTTATCTAAAATTTTTTTTACGGATTCATTGACGAATTTTACATCGGCTGCATCTCCTGAAAAGATATCCGCTTCTACTCCCAGCTTTTTAATCATTTTCTGAACATCTTCAAGCGCGCTAACGTCCCGCCCGAAGAGCATAACGTCGCGGTTTTCAGCGGCTAATTTCAAAGCAATAGCTTTTCCGATCCCCCTGCTTGCGCCGGTTACGACGGCTAATTCTCTATCCATGATACACACCTCATATTATATGAATTTCGGATTTCGGATTTAAGAATTACGAATTACAATTTACGAATTACGATTTACGATTTTCGATTTACAAATTTGGAATAACGCATCTGGTTGAATGATTGAATGGCTGAATAGTTGAATGATTGCTTGCCCCGCTTTGCGGGGAATGACTGAATGCCTGCCCCGAGCTCTGACGGGGTTTGAATGGCTGAATTTATTTGCTTCTCATTCATACATTCATCCATTCATCCATTCATCCATTCATCCATTCATTCTTCCAATCATTGACTGCAACCTTAATCCGCAATCCGACCTGTCCCGCCGGAGGCGGGAAACTCCTACAAGTCTCCTGTAATCGGTTTAATCAGTATTTCCTCGGTTACGAGATTCCCTTTCTGCAAATAAAGCCATACCAGCACACTTGCAAGATCTTCAGTAGACATCATGTTTCCGGATTTTTCATTTCTTACTTCTGCAGGCCACATCGGAGTTTCTGTTGCGCCAGGGATTACATTTATAACTTTAATATTATACTTCCTTACTTCCTCCCTAAGAACATTCGAATAACCCAGGAGGCCGTTCTTTGATGCGGTATAAGCCGTGCTTTCTGTAAAAATTTTCTTTGCAGCGCTGGAAAGTATATTTATTATTGTCCCTCCTTTCCTTTTGATCATAAGAGGAAGAACAAACTTAATAGTATAAATTGAACCGAGAAGATTTGTATTAATTATATTATCAATTTCGGTAATTGAGTTTTCTTCAGCCGGTTTAAAGGAAGTTATGCCGGCGCTGTTTATAAGACAGTCAATTTGATTTTTTCCGGTGATCTTTTTTACAGTTTGCTCTACATTTGCCGATGATGCAACATTGCAGGGATACAACTCTATATTTAATTTATCCTTTTTTAATTCAGTCTTAAGCCTTTCGAGCTCAGTATTTCTTCTGGCGGATGCAAATACTTTTGCTCCCGTCCGGGCAAACTCTTTCACCGCTGCCCTGCCGATTCCGGAACTAGCGCCGGTAATCCAGATGCCGGGTTTTGCTTCGTTCATAGCTGACTTATTTACGAATTACGATTTACGAATTACGATTTATGAATTAAATGAGTCCAAGTATCAAATTAGTCTTTTTTAGATTTATGCAATTGGGAAGTTTTTGCAATTGAAGAAAAAATTGCAGTGAGTTCGTTAGCCTCTCTTAAAAGGCTACTTAGTAATTGGTTTGAAATTAGTTTTGCTTCGCTTATTATTTCTAACCAGAAGAGAGTTTCGTCTGCTTCTTCTTCAACAATCTTAATTTTATAAATAAAGTCATCTTTTGATTTTGATCTGCAGGCGGCTCTGTAATTTGCTCCTACAGAGGTTCCCGATTTCAAAATTTGCCGGCATATAATAATTCCTTCATTATTTTGAGGCAGAAAGTCAATAAAATTTACTATATCAAGAGCAAATTTTTTAGTCCTTGAAAGTAAATTCTCTTTATCCATATTCCCCTCCTGTTTTATTATAAAACGGAAAATTAATTTTTAATACAATTTTTTATTAGCTTCGTAAATCAAAAATCGTAAATCGTAAATCGCTCTGCTGCTCTACAAATTCTTACTCGAAATCAACTTCAGAAACTCAGCCCTAGTTCTTGCATCCTCTTTAAA
>DATKLQ010000478.1:0-8184 GCA_035542335.1 Ignavibacteriaceae bacterium
GGCGGATAGAGACACCGGCATTAGTGACCGGACCTCCGCCAACGACAACACACTCGCCCATATTGATCATCTTGCCCGGCACAAGTACATCGGTCATCTTATCGACTTTTCCTTCAATCGTAAAAGCAGGAATTAGATCCAAACATGTATGGCCCGCGGCTACAATTTCGATATCTTTATTATTCTGCATTAAAGCCCCATGCTTAAATTATTAACAAATAAAAAATCATTTAACTGTAAAATGATTTCAGTATTAATTAGAAAATGTAAGAATTAAGAACGTTCTCTAACATTTCCTGCCGGGCACTTTTCATTTCCGGTTTATTCTGTTTGAGAACCCATTTTTCCACTTCTTCCAATCCGACTTCACCAGACATGATCTGCTTTCCGATACCGGTATTGTGGCTGCTGTATCTTTCGTCGACAAATTTGCTAAGGGTTTTATCTTCAATGATTTTATTTGCAATCAGTAAACCTTTAGCAAAAGCATCCATTCCGCCGATATGGGCATAAAAGAGGTCATTCGGATCAATCGAGCTGCGGCGTATCTTAGCATCGAAGTTCAATCCTCCGGAACCAAGTCCACCCTGCTTCAAAATGACCAGCATTGCCATTGTAGTTGAATAGATATCAGTCGGAAATTGATCTGTATCCCAGCCAAGCAGATAATCTCCTCTATTGGCATCAACACTTCCCAATCTGCCTGCTGCAGAAGCAACGGCTAATTCATGCTCAAATGTGCTTCCTGCCAATGTTGCATGGTTTGCTTCAATATTTAATTTGAAATCATTAATGAGATCATATTCTTTCAGGAAATAAAGACAAGTTGCTGCATCAGCATCGTATTGGTGCTTAGTAGGCTCACAAGGTTTAGGTTCAATAAGAAATTGTCCTTTGAATCCGATTTTATTCTTATAATCCACAGCCATGTGAAGAAATCGAGCCATTTTTTCCTGTTCCAATTTCATATCGGTATTCAATAAACTCTCGTAACCTTCACGGCCTCCCCAAAACACGTAATTCTCTCCTCCGAGTTCTTTTGTAGCATCGATCGCATTTTTGATCTGAGCAGCAGCTAAAGCCATAATACTTGCATCGGGATTTGTACCCGCTCCCTGCGAATAGATAGGATTGCTGAATAGATTTGCCGTTCCCCATAAAAGCTTAACGCCTGTTGATTTCTGCAAACCTTTTGCATACTCAACCATTTTTTCAAGATTTTTGCAGCTTTCCGCAAAATTTTCTCCTTCAGGAGCTATATCTCTGTCATGGAAGCAATAGTATTCTACTCCCAGTTTCTGGAAAAATTCGAAAGCAGCATCCATTGTTTTCTTTGCAGCATCCATTGGATCCGATCCATTGCGCCATTCTCTTTGAATACTAGGACCGCCGAACATATCCGATCCATTACCCAGCATAGTATGCCACCATGCCACTGAACAACGGAGATGCTGGGCCATGGTTTTGCCGCCGACCTTTTGATCCTTGTTGTAATATCTGAATGCAAGAGGATTTTTCGAATCCTTACCTTCGTACTGGATTTTTTTAACTTCGGGGAAATAGTTACTCATTCTATTTATTCCTTCTTTTTATTTGTTTGTTATTATTAGGACTTTTCAATTTCTTTATTTTTTCCATTCCTGAGCCGATTTAATAACGGCATCGAGGGCTGGTTTTGGTCTGCAATTACGATCAAAGAGCATAGGATGATCAGTCCGTCCTTTTATCGGTATATAATTCCGCCATGATTGTTCATCGTGCACCGCCCAGAAGGTTACCCGGCTGAACTTTTCCTTGTGCTTAAGAAACATTTTAAATAAATCGGCATATCGGTTTGCCAGATTTATTTGAGCCACAACAGGTAAAAAATCCGGATAGGGATTATGCTTTTTCTGCAACTCGTTATTAAAGGAAGAGATATCCACTACTTTGGAATCTACGGCATAAAACGGAAGTGCACTTATATCCAGCTCAGTTACCATGAGATTGACATCCAGGCTTGAAAGAGCCTCGATATAACTTTCAATATCTTTGATATCAGGCCACTCAATAAACCAATGTCCCTGGATACCGACACCATCTAAATGAACTCCTTTAGATTTCAGAGTTTTGATTAACCGAATAACACCTTCACATTTAGGTTTGATCTCGTAGTCATACTCATTGTAATAAAGCTCTGCATCCGGATCGGCCTGATGTGCATATTCAAACGCTTTAACAATAAAATCTTCACCGATAATCTCAAACCATTTACTTTTCCTTAATTGACCGTTTTCAGCAATTGCTTCATTCACTACATCCCAGCCGCGGATTCTGCCTTTATAACGGCCGACCACGGTAAAAATATGATCCTTCATTCGCTGCAGCAGCGCCTCACGGTTTAATAGATTACCTGCTTCATCACGGAAAACCCAATCGGGGGTCTGCAAATGCCAGACAAGAGTATGACCGATGATATGCATTTTGAATTTTTCACCAAGAGCAACAAAACGATCTACTGCTTCAAAATTATATCTATTAAGTTCAGGATGAACCTCTTCCCATTTAAGAATATTTTCAGGCGTAATAGAATTAAAATGTTTTTCCAAAACCTCTATTGTCTTCGGTTCTTTACCTAAGATTTGATCCAGGCTTAGGGCTACACCAATATAAAAATAGTTTTTATATGCCTCTTTTAATGCCGATTTCTCAATATCGGTGCTGACGGCTTCTGGTACAATATTGAATGAATTTGAAAAGAATGGGAGTGCAGAAATTTTCTTAAGGATTCTCATCTTTTTTTAATAATTTTTATTGAATTTGCGCTACATGTATAAACAAAAAGATCTATCTCATAATAATTCAAAATAGTGCAAGATTTTGAATCCCCGGGGCTTGTATTTTTAAAATAGGAAAAATTATCTTTTTTTAATAGTCCAGTGAATGGGAGTTTTTTTTCTTTTTCCACTAATGATAATTAATTAAATTGACCTAAAAATAGCGCTTGACATGATTAACATTTAGAATCCCGCAAGTTCAAATTCGAAATACTTAAAAAGAATTGAACCGTTTCAAACGTAAGAAAATAGTTCTATAAAATCAATAAAAACGTATATTATTTCTCGAACAAAATAACGGCAAAAAGGTTTATAATTCTTAATTATTTTACCGAAAACTTATAAATTGTCGTCTGCCTGTATACTTCAGACGGTCGTAAAGTAGCCGAAGGAAAATGCTGTTTGTTAGGAGAATCCGGAAAGTACTGAGTCTCCAAACAAAGCGCTGATCTTTTCTGATACCTTAATCCATTCTTACCAATGAAAGAACCGTCGAGAAAATTGCCGGAATAAAATTGAACTCCAGGCTGATCACTTAAAACTTCCATGTACCTTCCTGTATTAGGATGATAAAGCAATGCAATTTCCCTAACCTTTTTATTAAAACTATTCAAGACCCAATTATGATCATACCCGTTTCCATACTTCAGCTGCTCATCTTTGTCATTAATATGCAAACCGACAGGGGTTAACTTCCGAAAATCGAAAGGAGTCCCTCCAACATTTTTAAAATCTCCTGTTGTAATTGAGTATTGATCTACCGGAGTTATTGTTTCAGCATTAATTTGTAATTCATGATCAAGAATAGTTTTTGAAAAATCGCCGCTTAGATTGAAATAAGAATGATTAGTCGGATTCAGAACTGTCGGTTTGTCGGTCTTTCCCTCATAGTCTATTTTAAGTTCATTAGTCTCGGTCAATGTATAAGTGACTGTTAATTCTACGGTTCCCGGATATCCTTCTTCTCCATCCCTGCTTATGTATTTCAGCTTTAGCGATTCAATGGAACCTTTTTTTATAGGTTCGGCATTCCATAAAACTTTAAAAAATCCTTTGGGTCCCCCGTGTAAATGATTTTCTCCGTTGTTTTTTGCGAGTTGATATTCTTTCCCATCTATACTAAACTTCCCTTTGGCAATCCGGTTTCCATACCTTCCAACTATCGCTCCGAGGAATACCTTATCATTTATATACCCTTTTAAAGTATCATATCCCAGCACAACATCTTCAAACCTGCCGTTCTTATCCGGTGCGAACACATGAGTTACGATTGCTCCATAATTGATGATATTAACTTTCATTCCCGAATTATTTTTGAGTGAATAAAGAAAAACCGGACTTCCGTCGTCAAGCTTTCCGAATAAAGTTTTTTCCATTATGCTACCTTTATACCTTCTGTTGAATTATATTTAAATAGAGATTGATAAGTAAGAAGATTACTTCTAATATCAGTCGAGATATTTCAAAGCATTATTTAAATTGTTTTTCCATTGTTTATAAACTGAACCGTATTTTTTTACCAGCTCTTCACGGGGCGATAATCTTTCTATCACTTTTAAGCCTTTAAATGCATCGGCTTCCGAATAATAACCGGTACCAATGCCGGCACCTCTTGCGGCACCCTGTGAACCGTCGGTATTGTAAATCTCAAGATTCACATTGCAGGTATTTACAAATGCTTCTTTGAATACCTTACTTTGGAAAAGATTAGAATTACCTGCTCTTACAATATTGAATTCCATTCCAATACTTTTCATAACATCTAATCCATACCCAAGTCCAAAAACAATTCCTTCCTGCGCTGCTCTAATGAGGTGGCCTTTATGATGAACATTAAAGTTAATGCCTGAAAAAGATGCATGAAAATCGATGCTTTTAAGAACCCGCTCTGCACCATTGCCAAAAGGAAAAGACTGAATTCCTTGAGATCCAATTTCAACCTTTGCAGCAAAATCATTCATCTGGTTATAAGAATATTTATTCTCAAATATATTTTGCTTGAGCCAGTTATATTGAATTCCAGTTCCATTTATGCACAACAGAACGCCTACATTAGGATGTTCTTTAGTATAATTTACATGCGCGAAAGTATTAACCCGGCTTTCCGGATCGAAAATATTTTTTCCGGCCACACCGTAAATAACGCCTGAAGTACCTGCTGTTGCTGCAACTTCACCCGGATTTAATACATTCAGAGAAAGCGCATTATTAGGCTGATCGCCTGCTCTGTAGGAAACCGGAATTCCCGGTGTTAATTTCAATTGACGTGCAGCCGCCGGAGTTAAATTACCTTGAAGCCCAAAAGCAGGGACTAAATCGGGCAGGATATTTTTATCAAAGCCATAATAGTCCAGAAGATTTCCTGCTATTTTTGCTTCTTTAAAGTCCCACATAATTCCCTCGCTTAACCCGGAAACCGTTGAGCAAACTTTACCGGTAAGCTTTAAAGCAATATAGTCGCCCGGCAGCATTATCTTATATATTTTTGAATAAACGTCCGGAAGATTATCCTTTACCCATTTTAATTTTGAGGCAGTAAAATTTCCGGGAGAATTTAAACAATTACTAAGGCAGTAATCATTTCCAAGATCGAGCAGGGCTTTGTTTCCAATCTCGACGGCACGGCTGTCGCACCAAATAATTGACGGATAAAGGACCTCTAAGTCTTTGTCAACCATGACCAGGCCATGCATCTGGTAAGAAATACCTATCCCTAGTATTTCATAAGACTTCGGAGTTTTTTTCGCGAACATTTTTTTTGTCGCGCTGACTACATACTGCCACCACATATCCGGATGCTGCTCTGCCCAGCCTATTTGCGGCGAGGATATTTTCATTTCACGTTCAGGAAAGCTAGCCGACGAAACCAATTTTCCCGTTTCAGCATTTATTAAAGAAGCTTTTATTGAAGAGCTTCCGATATCGTATCCCAGAAATAATTTTTGTTTCATTAAAATCTCCCAAAGTTGAGTAAATTTGAAATTGATTTTTTAAAGTTGAATTTAATAATATTTTTTCGGATTTCTATTACAAGCTCGTAAAATATTTTCCCAATAGTATATTTTTTTATATGGCGGCGGAACGAGATTAATTATCTTCAGCTGCCTTGGGGATTAAAAATATTTTCAATATCCGCATATAGTTACAGAATTTAAGAAACAGTATTTCCATGAATTTGTTTTCTCCGTCAGCTAATTAATGTTTTAGTCGATTCCCTTACAATAAATTCGGTATCCAAAATTACCTTTTCAACCGGCAGCAAGGTCGGGCTTTCGATATTGCGGATTAATATTTCAGCAGCTCTTTTTCCTATTTCCCGCTTGGGAGCTTTTATTGTCGTCAGTGGAATCGGATAAATTTGCGAATAATATATATCATCGTTGCCTATTATAGATATATCATCCGGTACGCATATATTCAATTCTTTCAATGCCATCATAACTGCAAGCGCCTGATGATCATTGAAACATACAATAGCTGTAGGATATTCATCATGTTTTTTATGAATAAAATATTCTTTTGCTTTATTGAAACTTTCTTCATAATCAGATCCAATCGATATGATCATCTCTTTGCTGAAGACCAAATGGCTTTCACTAAAGGCATGCCAGAATCCCCGTATCCTTTCCAACGTATGCGATGATTGCGGCGGACCGGCAAAATGCACTATTCTTTTATGTCCGTTATTTATTAAATATTTAACCGCTTTCTTTATTGCCTTCAAATTATCAATGGAGACAACATTTGCCTGTATTCCTTTGACATCTTCCAATAAAACAAAAGGGTAATTTATCATTCTTAGCCTAAAGAGATGCTCTATTTCCGCTTTGCTGTTTACTGTAGGGGCTATAATTGAACCTTTAATATCTTTAGCAGAAAAAAAATGGGAAATTTTTTTTTCACGTTCATGATCATCGTGTGAACTCGAAATAACTACCGAATATCCCATGCTGTATGCATACTCCCTGACGCCTTCGGCTATTGAAGTATAAAAATGATAACCTAAGTCTTTTATTATGAGCCCAATGCTTTTATCCTGGAATCCGTTCTTTAGATTCCTTGCCACACCCTTCGGATGAAAGTTGAGCTCTTTCATAAAATAAAGAATGTGCTCTCTGGTTGCAGGCTTAACTGAATTTTTAGCATTGATTACAGCTGACACGGTTCCCTTTGACACTCCCGCCCGTTTTGCAACGTCATCAATTGTTATTTTTTTCATTTAATTTTCCCGCATCCGATAAACCGTGACCTCATATGATTGAAACGGTTCAATTTTGTATCTCAAAGATATTTTATTAACAGAGGAAAATCAATAAAAACATTTGGAAAAGTTTCACTAAGCCCTTATTACTAAAGAGTTTGTAAATAAGGAGGGACTTTAATAATCGTTAAAAATCGGGTTCATTTTAGATACTTCTAATAAAAATAAATTTGAACTAAAAAATGAGCTTCGGCTAAGTTTACGAAAACTCCGTCGCATCAGATAACTAAATTTTTATTAATTCCTGAGCCGTCCAAACTCCCGGCAGCCGGAGCTTTATTTTTTCGATGCTAACCAAGCAGCAATGAAAATGACCGTATAAAAAAATAGGCCGATAAAAAAAGAGTATGTAAAACCGTATAACATTGATAGTATTACTGCCAGGACCGAACCTAGAACGGACGCCGCTCCATTAACCCCGTACATCCAGGGAATTAAATGAGAGCTATTTTCATTTTTCAATATCTGAAGAGTTGTGGGGAAAGGGATTCCCAGTAAAAACCCAAAAGGAAGAATCATTAAAAAAGATGTCCCGGTTCTATAGAATAAGTTATATTTTAATATTCTGCCGAGTATTAATGGATGCAGAATAGAGAATAAAATTCCTATTACGACTATTAAAGAACCTACAATTAATAATCGCTTCCAATTATTTCCCGGATATATTTTTCCCCCGTAGAAACTTCCTATTCCCATACCGACTAATAATGAACTTAAAAGAATAGATAGAGAAATAGTCGGTGAACCAAGGTACAAAATAAGCTTTTGAAAGAGCGATACTTCAACAATCATAAATCCCGCTCCGATACAGATAAAAATTAGCAATGGGACAGAAAGTGCTTTCAGGTCATTTCTTTTTATTTTTTTCTTAATTAATGAATAGGGTATTAAGATTACAATAAGAGTAAAGAGAACTACTCCGATGAATAACCGGAAATAATCACCGGGTATGCCTCTTTTTACTTTGTAGAAGTAAGGAGAATCATCCCGAACGGGGGATATATCGTAGGGATCATTGCCGATATAGTTGCTTAACGAGGTTTCTCCGTCTAAAATATTTTTTAATAATTGATTCTCGCGCGTGTTTGCCGCATCTTTTAAATTATA
>DATKLQ010000479.1:0-7256 GCA_035542335.1 Ignavibacteriaceae bacterium
GTGCTCGAATGAGTTGCCGGATATAAGATTCCGCAAACGGGTTTGCACCATTGCCCTAAGATTACCGGGAGTATGATGATGAAATTCCATTACTTTGCATGGTGCACCTTCAAATAAAATTACCATTCCTCTTCTAATATCATTTGCTTGAATTGCCATTACTTGTTCTCCGTTTTAATAGAAATTTCAGCTGATTCAAAACTGTAAATTTAAAAAATATTTCTCCAAATATATTTATTATTAGATGAATATACAGTAACGGAATTGATAACTTAACTCATCTTTGCGAATGAGCTAAGCCTATGACCGGAATGTAATTAGTAAAGCTGTAAACAACCGAAAGAAGTTAAAAAATAACTAAAAAATAGATAATACTAGGATTCATAATTGATAAATAGAAATTAAAGATCCTAAATTTGAAATTAATATCAATAAACCGGTAACAAAATTTTGAAAATAAATTTGAAAAAATAAGTAAATGCTTGTGCCAGGCGGGGCAAAGGGATGTAAAGCAGTGCAATGATATAAGAAAGGCGTGCAATGGTGCTGCGAAGGGGGTGCTGCAGCATCATGAAATCGCACAATGAGATCAAAAATCTTGCAATGGGATAAGATTTCCTGCAGTGGGACGCCGAAGCAGCGCAATGTGACCAAAAATTCTGCAATGAGACCAAGCAGTTAGAAAATGGGAGACAAATACTCTGCAATGAAACCGCAAAGTCTTGCAATGAGAGAAAATTTCTTGCAATGGGAGAAAAATTATTGAAATGAGATGGCGAGAGAGAAAAACCATTTGAATAAAAGTAAAAACTAGAAAAAAAAGAATTTATGCTAAAAAAGAATATTACGTTGAAGGGAATTTCAAGACGGCATGCAGTTCAAAGATAGAGCTGAACAAACCTTGGCACAATATTGGAGCAATTATAACTTGAACTGCGATTTCCAGGAAATATTAAAAGGTGAGAATGTAAAAATTTACATGTTCCTGGAATGAATGACTTACCAAACGATTCTATTCACAGAGTACCTTCGGAGTTGTCAATTCAAAAGATTGGCATCTTGAACTTAAAGCCGAAAAACGGTCCGCACTTTAAAATTTTATAATTGATCACCTGCTGTTCAGGAGCGGGGAAGCAGAACTCTATGTCAGCCGGTTCCTCTGCTTTAATTTGTGGAAAAAAAATTTAGTACAGAAAATAATTTTTTTTCTTACTCATCCACGACTTAAAAGTCGTGGCTATATAAAAAATGCTGAAGGAAAAAAAATCAATAACATCATTCCAATAGGGGATGATTTTTTTACTAACAAATAAAAGAAAGGATATTCATATGAATATCTACCAAACTAATCGTTGTAATATGATGGATGCAGTGCTGTCATATTTAACATTAAATGCTGCAGCTATATCAAAATCCACCGGGTTGACCGAGGCGATCGATAAGTTAACGGTGCTGATGGAGGCAATCTGGGTAAAAGACAATGAAAAGAGCGGTGCGAAGGCCGGCAAGTCGGATAAAAAGAACAGCTCCAAAGAAAGTCTTGAGCAGCAGACTTTGGATATAGCGGCGGGGCTTTTTTTATGGGGGAAGAGAAATAAAAGCCCGGAGATAAAAGCGCTTGCCGAAATGAAGAAGTCCGATTTCACCAGGCTTCGCGATGCGGTAAAAATAACCAAGGCCAAGGCAATTTTTAATGCTGCCGCCGGGAAAGATCTTTCATTTGCCGATATTACAGAGGAAGATATAGTTAACCTAGGAAAAGCCGCGGACGATTTCAAGAAGAACATCGGCGATATAAGCACTGCTGCCGCAAGTAAAATAGGCGCCGGAATAACTCTCGACCAGATGATTGATGAGGCTATAAAGTTAATGAATGAAGACTTTGATAAATACATGAAGCATTATGAAACAAAAAATCTGCAGCTTTATGCAAGCTACAAGGCGGCAAGAGTAATTCATGATAAAGGCGGGAAGCAGGCTAACCATACAGAGATACCACAGACTGCAGCAGCGCAGGCAGGATAAGATATAAGATGTATGATGTATGAAGTATGATGAATAGAAAGAAGATGTCTGCAGTAAATCGTCAATCGTTTAGCATGATTGGCAGTAAATAATCATTAATGCCGATAATGATTATTCGAGATTCATATTTTTGACCTTGGCCCCGCATCTGAAATGTTGCGGGGTTTTATATGCTGGATGCTGGATACTGGATACCGGATACTGGATGCGAGATACTGGATCTAGATGCAGGATATCGGATACAGGATGAATAGAAGTGTTTATCATCCCGACGAATGTCGGGCTCTTCCTTGTTAGAAAAGAAAACCGGATGTCATTTGATAGTGCGGAATCATCTTTTCGGGATGTATGCAGGAGATATTGATGGGAATGGTATTATTAACTTATCAGACTATAGATTCTATAAAATACTTGGAGTTCAAATGGTTATAAATATGGCGATCTCAATTTTAATGGAATTAATAATGAGAAAAAGGTTATCCTAAACCAACTAAAAACAGGAATCATTATTCAATTATGAGTGCAACGCTTTATTTATCTATCTATTTGAGGGTTTTTAAATGCCAAATAAAATTTTTACCTCCGTTCCTGTCGCCATCACTGGCATACATCCCCAAATTATGATTCCGGATTGCATCCCTATCCCTTGAGTACATTCCTTATTTATTTTGGAAACCATTATAAAACGATGGAAACCTGCGACAAATCCATAGGAATCTGAATTGAAACCATAGAAAAGAATATCAAAAGTAAAAACCATGAAATTCTTGCCGGGAGATAAAATTCTTTTTAAAGGTGGAGACAAACGGGAAGAAGGTAGAACTGATAAAATTATTTATGAAATTCACATTGGTTTCCAAGTTATTCCTCTTTTAAGAAAGTACTTTATTTCCGAGTAAGACCTTTTATGAACTATTGTAAGGATAATGAATGCCTCAAGTATGAAAGTCAATTAAGATTTCTGCGGTATAATTATTGAGAAACTAAATTGAACGAAAATAATTTATGCTATGCAAGAAATTATTACGAATCTTTTATCATGGATATTTATAATGTTAGTAGCGGCATACTATATATCAAAGATTCGTCTAAATAACTCTCAAACCCGCTTAAATAACTCCCAAACCCGCTCAAATAAAATCAAAGCGGACAAAGAGAAATTCGATCTTGAAGAAAGGAAGATTAATTATTTATTAAAAATTCAATCCGAGCTAACTTTCATGAAAACTATGAAAGTAAAACTAGATAGAGCTGCAAAAGAAAAGAGACGTAAAAAAAATAGATCTAAAAACAAGATTGTTAAAGTAAATTATAAAATCAAATAAATTGTTGTAGAGTCCTGTTTCCTGTTTGTTCAATTCTTTTTAATTTACGATTGTAAAAGCAAGCTTATCAAGGGCAAATGAAGATCAAAACCGATCTGATAAAAGAATATCTGTCGAAAGTCAAATCCGCTAATAAAGAACTTACCAAGAAAGAAGTCTTCAAAGATTTATTGAACAGGCTTTATTTTGAAGATAAGGAGATATTGAAGCTCGTTGATAAGATTACTCTTGGTGCTGAAACTACTGTATTAAATATTCCTCGTAAAGATAAAATTCATAAGGGAAGCGCCGATACACTTTATAATAGTATAATAATAGAGTTTGAAAAAAAAGGCAGGATGAATTGAATAATTGCTGGGAAAAAGCAATGAGAAAAGAACCAATTGAAAGGATTGATCCATGATTCCAAGTATGTTAATAGAACGTGCGGTTTATTTGGGAAATTTTATAATTCTCTTTGAAACTGCAAAGGGAGAGATGAGGACAATTGATTTTAAACCGCTTTTAAAAGGGAATATGGGGGCTTTCGATAGTCTTAGAAAAGAAGAAGTATTTAAGAAATTTTATCTTGATACAGGTATTTTAACATGGGATGTTGACTTGCCGAAAAAAAGTGATAGACAAATAAATCAATTCGATATCGCACCTGAATATATTTTTGAAAATAGCATACCTATAGTTATAGATAAAGGTGAATATCGAATTAATATTGCAAGAAACACCTAATAAAAAAACTAATTTCACATTTAATATTCTTCACCTTTTGACTCAAGAGCTGTTGTAAAGTCCTGTTCCATTCTCCTCACAGATTAATACCTATCATTTTTTCCTAACTAAGTATTTGATATTTTAATTGACTAAAAATCAATTAAAATAAAAATAATTAATATGATTAAATCCATAAATCCTTCAACAGATGAAGAAATCAAAACCTACAAGGAAATGTCCGATCAGGAAATAGCGGGCATAATTAAAGAGTCTCATAAATCATTTTTAACCTGGAAAGAGAAACCTTTTTCCGAAAGATCGGAGAAAATGAAAAAAGCCGCCTCTCTTTTAAAAGAAAAAAAGGAAAAATTATCCAGACTGATGACCCTGGAAATGGGGAAACCGATAAAGCAGTCGAGAGCGGAGATAGAAAAGTGTGCGGATGTCTGCGATTACTTTGCAGGAAATGGAGAGAAGTTTTTAGAAGACGAGATTATTAAAACCGGCGCATCGAAGAGCTTTGTTGCTTTTCAGCCGCTCGGGGTGATACTTACAATTATGCCCTGGAATTTTCCTTTCTGGCAGGTATTCCGATTCGCTGCACCGAATCTTATGGCAGGCAATGCAGGAATATTGAAACATTCATCAAATGTTACTGGATGCGCCCTGGCAATCGAAGAAATATTTAAAGAAGCCGGATTTCCGGAAGATCTTTTCAGAACGCTGGTTGTCTCCTCAAAAAAAATTGAAGGAATAATAAAAAATGATTTTGTCCGGGCGGTAACTTTGACGGGAAGCGTACCCGCCGGCAAATCGGTTGCAGCAGCAGCAGGAAGTGTTTTAAAGAAAATAGTGCTGGAACTCGGCGGCAGCGATCCCTATGTAATATTAGGGGATGCCGATCTTGTAAAAGCAGCGGAGATATGCGTAAATTCGAGATTGATAAACAGCGGGCAAAGCTGCATTGCCGCTAAACGTTTTATTGCGGTTGAAAAAATATATAAAGATTTTGAAGCTCTCTATATAGAGAAAATGAAAGAAAAGAAGACGGGGGATCCTTTGGATGAAACGGTTGATGTAGGCCCCCAGGCAAGAACTGATTTGAGGGATGAGCTTCATGAACAGGTTTTAAAAAGCATTTCCAAGGGTGCTAAAGCTGTACTCGGCGGTAAAATTCCGGATCAAAAAGGAGCCTTTTATTTTCCCACGATTCTCTCTAATGTCTCGCCTGGAATGCCTGCTTATCAGGAAGAATTATTCGGCCCTGTCGCTTCATTGATAAAAGCAAAAGATGAAGCTGAGGCTATTAGAGCTGCAAACGATACTTCCTTCGGATTGGGAGCTGCCGTATTTACTTCCGATATTGAACGCGGAGAAATGATTGCCAGGGAAAAGCTGGATGCAGGTAATTGTTTTATAAATGATTTTGTGAGATCGGATCCGCGGCTTCCCTTTGGAGGAGTCAAGGACTCCGGGTACGGCAGAGAGTTATCCTATTTCGGAATCAGGGAGTTTGTGAATGTTAAGACGGTGTACATGAGGTGAAGTTCAAGTTCAATTTTTTAATGGAAATGCCTTTAAATGAAAATTGAACATTGATAGTTGAGCATTGAATATTATCTAATAAAAGAATTCTCAATGTTCAATATTCAATTCTCAATATTCATTTCTTGAACAAATATGCAGGATACTCTTAAACATTTAATATTCAATCCTTTTTAATGGAAATGTCTTTAAATGAAAATTGAACATTGATAGTTGAGCATTGAATATTATCTAATAAAAGAATTCTCAATGTTCAATATTCAATTCTCAATGTTCATTTCTCTTCAATAATTATGCAGGATACCCTTAAGCATATTCCCGGTTATCTGACTTCCTCCGATTCTTTTTTAGGATCGGGTGAGCTTTTAATTCTCATGCAGAAACTGGCAATAGCGATTCTAATCGGTGCATTTATCGGTTTGGAGCGGGAACATTCCAGGCCGGAAAATGAAAAAGCATTTGCCGGGATCAGGACATTCCCTTTAATTTCTATTTTTGGTTTTTTAGCCGCATTGGTTTCGGCAATAACCACACCTTGGATTTACTTTGCACTTTTCCTGGGTTTTGCTTCCCTTGTAGTTGCTTCTCATATTTTTTCGGCAAAGGAGGGAAAAATGGGGACCACTACTGAAGTTACTGCCTTTATAGTTTTTATTTTAGGTTCCCTCGTGCTTTGGAATTTTGTAATTATTGCGGCCGTCATCGGGGTTATTGTTACAATTTTTCTCACTTTAAAAATTCAGCTCCATGAATTCGTCGGGAAAGTAAACAGCGAAGATATTTATGCAGCATTAAAGCTGGCTATAATTACCGTGGTTATTCTTCCTTTGCTGCCCAATCAAACATACGGGCCTTTTAATGTTCTGAATCCACGGCTTATCTGGTACATGGTAATTTTTATCAGCGGAATCGGCTTTATTGGTTATCTTCTGATTAAAATCTACGGCGAGAACAAAGGAATTGTTATTTCAGGACTTTTGGGAGGAATGATATCAAGCACGGCTGTCGCAGTTTCATTTTCGCGGAAAAGTAAAGAACAGAATGAATTAAGTTTAAATTTTGCAGCAGGAATTATTTTAGCATCAACGATAATGTTCCCTAGAATTTTTTTTATAGTTTTAGTATTCAACAATAGTCTAATCGGGAAGATTTGGATTCCGCTGCTTATATCTACTGCAGCAGGGCTTGCAGCAAGTTATATTCTATCAAAAAAATTCATCCGGAAGCATCATCATAAAATTGAATTTAAAAATCCTTTTGAACTTAAATCAGCTTTAATATTCGGATTAATTTTTGCGGCAGTAGTATTTATTTCGAAAGCAGCCCAGATTTATTTGGGAACGGGGGGAATATATGCGGCTAGTGCTATAGGAGGTCTGACCAGCGTTGATGCAATAATCCTTACTCTATCAAGATTATCGGGTTTATCCGAAAATACCGCTGCAGCGGGAATTATTATTGCTGCTGTTGCCAATACTATAGCAAAAGGGATTATTGCATCTATCCTCGGTACAGATTCACTCCGCAAATATGTAATAACCGGACTTGGAATTATTACGTTAATAACCGCGGCAGCTTTTTTAATAACTGCCGGATTGGATAGATGAGGGGACCTTAAGATCGCAAAGAAGAGAGGAGAAGGAGAAAGAGAAG
>DATKLQ010000480.1:0-2621 GCA_035542335.1 Ignavibacteriaceae bacterium
ATTCAAACCCTGAGCTTCCTGCGGCGGATCTCCCATAAATGGATCGCCTTTACGCCACCTAAAGTCATCATGCTTTGCCCGCCCATAACCACCCCAGGTCCAGAAGTTTGTACCGGCAATGGGTGCACCTGCAAATGAACTGTCATAAACCAGTTCATATATCGTCTTAAAATAATTATCACGTGCTGTTGAAGGCAAGCCAGGTGAATAAATTTCAGAATCTCTTGCCATTCCAAATTCCTCAAGCGTTATCGGCTTATTAAGCTGACGGGCAAATTCAATGTGCTCATTTATATAATCTATTGCTTTTACTTTCGTGGAAGGATAGGTTTCATCAATTTTTTTTGCATTAAACCAGCCCCAATTCTTAGCCCAAAGATGAAATGTTACATAATCAATAAACCTGCTTTTATGTGCTTCCATATAATATTCTGCAGAGCCTAGACTACCCTGGGTTCCTTCATTTCCGGTTGTTACAAGGTGGTTCGGATCAATCGAATGTATGTACGCAGCAGTAGAATCAATCCAATCATAGTAAAATTTAACATCTTCCCTGCTTCCCCATGGTCGGGGTTCGTTAGCCAATTGCCATGCCATTATTGTCGGGTCTTCATAATAATATAAGTCATTAAACTTATTTTTTCTTGTTATAATCATTTTTATAAACTCTCTAAAGTGCTCATTGGCTTTTTCATTACGATAAAACGTAGCAGAAAGTCTCATAAATTCTCCCCAGCCAACATTCGGATCTTCCGGGTCAGCAGCTTTTCCCCCATTGGCTGAATCACTAAACCAGGCATTATACTGTGACATCCCACCCGACCACTCCCAGTAGTTATTCAAAAAGACAACTGCATAGATTTTTCTTTTACCCATTTCGTTTAAAAGAAAATCGAGTCCCTCCAATAAATCTTCGTCATACACTCCGGGTTTTTTCTGGATCGCAGGTTTCAATGAATTTTTAATTTCAGATTCTTCGGAAGCAGCAAGAATCCTGAGGTTAGTAACACCTAAAGATTTTAATAAGTCTAATTCTTTAATTAATCTCTCCCTGTCACCTGTTTCCCCGGATGAACCGAGATAACATCCCTGCCACAAGTTGGTGCCGAGAAAATAATAAGGCTTATTATCCAATTCGAAATGAGTTCCATTTACTTTTATAAAATCCGGCGCTTGTTTTAAAAAGAAGGTTGAACAACCGCTAATTATTAAAGCGATTATTCCCGCGATAAATAAACGATATACTATTCGTTTCAATTAGTTTCCTATATTTATTTAAGTAGCCGGATTATGACAGAAATTATACCACTTAGCCGCATAGCGCATGGGGCATAGCCCAGAGAGTCACATTAAAGCGAAAAGCTCAATTCAATTGAACTGTAAATTAAACTTTAGACTTTGTTTATTTCGGTACTCCTTTCTTTTACGCTATATGCTTAGCTCTATGCTCCTTGCTTTTTCTGCTTATAATCATAATAAACTCTTATCAATATGATAAAATAATTGAACCGTTTTGTTATGGTTCAATTGGCTCAAATATATTGAGTTATCCTTAAAAGAAATATATGAATAGAGTTTTACATTTGTTATGAAAAGAGCTTTTTATAATTTTGATAAAAAGATTGCTAGATTTTTAAGTAATATGATAAAAAGCTTTCATTTTATGTAAAAAATGGTACAAAAAATTCTCGTCTATGGCATAAACCTTGCCCTCTATTTAATCGAAATATTCTTTCAAGGGCTCTAATGAATCTAAGAATTAAACAGAAACGTGGGCTGATATTTCTTCTTCTCATGGCTATAGCCTATATAATCATCTTCATCCTGCTAAACAAAAAAACTACAAGTAACGTTATTGAACTTTATTATGCCGATAGAGTAACAGCTGCTCATAAAATCCTGATAGAAAAATACAATAAATTAAATGAAGGCAGAATTAAAGTAATTCCTAAAGATTTTCCAAACTTCGACTTTAGCACTAATGAAAGAAAAGAAATTCTTGCCCGTTCTTTAAGAGGCAGGGGTGATGGGATTGACCTGTTTGCAGTAGACTTAGTATGGGTGCAAAGATTTGCAAAGTGGTGTGAACCTTTAGACAAATATTTTTCGGATAGTGAAAGAAAAAGAATTTCTAACCTGGCTCTGGAATCATGCTATTATGAGGGTGAGCTGGTTGCCGTTCCTCTCGACATGGTTCAGGGAGTAGTATACTACCGTGAAGACCTCATAAAAAAATTCAGGAACAGTGATGAAATAATCAAAAAGATCAGCAACGACATTACATGGGATGAATTTATAAATTTAAAGAGTAAGCTGGAAACAAATACTCCTTATTTTATTTTTCCCGCTACAGATTACGAGGGGCTTATATGCGTTTTCTTAGAACAGCTTTTAAGTTTACGAAAAAATTATTTTGAGGTTGAGGGGTTTAATTTTAATACTCCTGAAGCTGAAAAAGTTTTGCAGCTATTGGTTGATTTAGTTAATAAATACAAAACTACTCCGGAAGTAGTAACGGAATTTACCGAGATACCAAGTTTTGAATATTATATTAAGAACGATGGTTTATTTATAAGGGGCTGGCCTACTTATGATAAAGACTTTAAAGAATCCCCTTTTGA
>DATKLQ010000481.1:0-3632 GCA_035542335.1 Ignavibacteriaceae bacterium
GATAACCAGCAGCTCCTTTCCTTGAAGGCAAAGCTGCAGGAACTCAATGATCAATATGAGAAAATGGAGATGGGCAATAAGGATTACCTATTGGCATTTAAGGAAGTGCCCGAGCTCGGAAGAGAACTGGCATCGCTCCTCCGCGAAGTGAAAATACAGAACGAAGTATACCTGCTTCTGCAGCAGCAGTATTACAAGGAAAAGATCCAGGAAAATAAAGATCTCCCTACGGTGGAAATTCTGGATGAAGCAATACCGCCGCTGAAAGCATCCGGCCCCAGAGTGATCTTTGCCTCTGTAACTGGCGGCATTTTTATTTTTCTTTTTATGTCTTTGATTTATATAGTACAGGACAGGAATATATACATGATTAGGAAAGAGAATTCAAACCACTTCAGAACCGAAGCTGAAAGGGAAAATTCCATTGTATAGACATTCGGCTGTAGTTACCGGCGGAGCCGGATTCCTGGGTTCGCACCTCTGCGAAAGACTTTTAAAAGAGGGCTTCAAAGTAATCTGCGTGGATAATTTAATTACGGGCAATACCGAAAACATCGCTCACCTTGCCGGTAATGAAAACTTTTCATTCGTCAAGCATGATGTAACAAATTATATATTTCTTCCCGGCAGAATTGATTACATACTTCACTTCGCTTCCCCTGCAAGCCCAATAGATTATTTAAAGCTTCCTATCCAGACATTAAAAGTAGGTTCGCTGGGCACACATAAAGCCCTCGGTCTGGCCAAAGAAAAAAAAGCACGCTTCTTATTGGCTTCGACTTCGGAGGTTTACGGGGATCCTACGATTCATCCGCAGAATGAGGATTACTGGGGCAATGTAAACCCGATTGGTCCGCGGGGAGTTTATGACGAAGCAAAAAGATTTGCCGAAGCAATGACAATGGCCTACCAAAGGTATCATGGGGTCGAGACCAGGATTGTCAGGATTTTTAATACATACGGTCCGAGGATGAGATTGAATGACGGCAGAGCGCTACCGGCGTTTGTCGGCCAGGCTTTAAGCGGTGAGGATTTAACTGTATTCGGAGACGGATCCCAAACGAGAAGCTTCTGCTTTGTCTCCGATTTAGTAGACGGTATTTATAAGCTCTTGATGTCCAATGAACCTGATCCGGTTAATATCGGCAACCCGGATGAAATTTCTATAAAAGAATTCGCCGAAGAGGTAATTAAGATTACAGGATCAAAAAGCAAAATTATTTATAAGGATCTTCCGGCCGACGATCCAAAGGTGAGGCAGCCCGATATTACAAAAGCAATGAAGATTTTGGGATGGGAGCCGAAAGTACGGAGAACGGAAGGATTAAGAATAACAATCGATTACTTTAAGGAAAAACTCAAGAATATTCCCGCACCCGGATAATCGTTAATGGTTAATTGACAGTTAAAAGTCAATAGGAGAAATACGATTAACCATAAACTACCTTTTCCTCCTTGTAAATTAGTATTAGATTTACGGAATAAATATTTATCTAAACGTGATTCATTATTTTAATAAAATTGAACAAAAGTGAAAGGGTTTTGTTCATCCTCTACGAGGATTCTTAATTGGTTTGTGTATATCTATTACAATAGTTTGACCCTGCCTGCCGGTAAGGCAGGCTCTACGAGGTCAATTCGAAAGGAACTTCGTAGAAGTTTAACTATTGTAAAAAAAGCTAATAACAGAGCCAAAACATCCTCGTAGAGGATGAACTATGAGATTTATTAATCGTATTAAAACTAAGTAATTACTCAAATCATAAGCATTATACTCAGGTCTTGGCGGGATTAACGATTAACTTAAGTAAAGATCTAACTACTGTTTTTACATCTCCCTGACAAATGTCTAAAAAATTCAGTTCGACCGTAGCAGGTGCATCAATAATCATAACTATTTTTACATTATTCGGAAGGGCTCTCGGTTTTTTACGAGAAGTAGTATTTGCCGGGTATTTCGGCTTAAACCGGAATTTTGAAATATATCTTGTTGCTGCTGTCCTTCCTAATGCAATTAATATTGTTCTGCTGGTCCTGGCCCAAAATTATTTTATTCCAAACTACTATAAATTCGATTCTGCAGATAAAAAGGATTTCTTCACCCATTCAATTAATTCATTTCTCTTTTCGAGCCTTATTTTAACGCTCATATTATTTTTCTTTTCTGATTTTATTATTGATCATTATGTAAATACCGCTTCAATCCAAGCCCGGGGAACAGCCTCAATCATCTTTAAAATATTTTTAATTACGATTCCGTTAACCGCAGTGATATCTGTATTGTATGCATTTCTGCAGGCCGAAAAGAAATTTACCGCGCCCATAGTATCCAATTTGTTTACCAATATCTTTATAATTTTTGCGGTACCATTTTTTACCGATAATGCCGGTGTTTTTATAATTCCCATTTCTTATTTAGCCGGAATAGCAGCACAGGCTGTTTTCCTTGTAATAATTGCAAATAAAAAAATAAAAATTAAGATATCCCCTTATTTTTTTAAAACAGCACCGCAAACAATGCTGGGTAATTTCTTTTTTCTTACACTTCTAATAGAACTCGGCGGGCAGATGTTTGTAATTGTCGACAGGTTCTTTTTAAATAAAGTTCAGCAGGGAGGCATTGCGGCATTAAATTATTCATCCACACTATTTCAATTACCGATAGTTATTCTTCCGTTTGCAGTTGCAACGGTGCTATTTCCTTCCTTTTCGGAATTAATCCGGAGAAGCGACTTAGGCGAGCTAAAAATAAAAGTAGAAAAATCTATCGCTTCACTTACATTATTAACTACATTAATTTCTTTTGTTTTCATTTTTTTCGGAGATTTTTTAATTGATTTGCTGTTTCGCAGAGGTAACTTTTCTCTTAATGATGCAAGCCTCACCTTCCAGACGTTTAGAATATATTCAATCAGCCTGGTTTTTTATTCCATTTATTCCGTTCTCAATAAGCTCTTATATAGTGCCAACTTGTTAAAGTTATTGCTGCTGATTGTCATTTTCTCATTACTGCTGAAATTTATTTTCATCTTTTTCCTGGTTGATAAAATTTATCAAAACGGCTTGGCTTTAAGCACTTCTATAAGTAATATTTTTCTTTGTTTCGCATGCATGTTTACTCTTCAAAGCTTTAAACTGAAATTAGCAAGTGTTTTTTTTAAGAATCTAGCTTTTTATTCAATAAATGGATTTATTTCTTTATTAATCACCATTATATTTGCCGTTCAAATTAAGACCTCCGGCATGTTCACCGGGTTGCTTCAGATATTCTTATTTAGTTTTTTATTCTTGATAAACTGTTTTGTCTGTAAAGATGATGTCATTTTATTATTTTATAATTCATTTATTGATTTTCTTAAAATCAAGTTTTTAAATAAAATGCCTGCATGAGTACAGTTCATTTTCTTTACCTTAAATTAATTAAACCGTGGTTCCCGGATGAACTGGTTCAGCAGAGAATTAAACTTATATGGGTTATTTGGGGTTATTTGCCTTTGCTGAAACTGAATTCATTTACTTTAAGAGAAAGGCTAAATATAATTTTTTCCTTTATTCGCATTGATTTGCATATCTTACATGGACACAGACCTTGTGAAATATCAGTGATTCTCAAAGCGCTTGCTTCAAGAGCA
>DATKLQ010000482.1:0-5899 GCA_035542335.1 Ignavibacteriaceae bacterium
ATTCCGGATTTATGGATGTTCCGGTATAATATTTATAAGCTGATTTGGATTTTAGTATATAAAGGAAATAACCCATAAATCAAAAACCCCAATGAGAAATTGGGGCCTAAATTGGCTCCGCAGACAGGACTCGAACCTGTAACCCTCCGGTTAACAGCCGGATGCTCCACCATTGAGCTACTGCGGAATATTTAAAAAAAACAGAAATTAAACTTAATGGTTGCAGTGATTTTTGTCAAGCAAAAACAAGATATTAGGACCTAATTGAAGGCTGAAGAATGTTACTCCGGCTGAAAAATTTTGTTTACAGAATCGATCATTTTTTCCCTGAATAAAGGCTTCGAAATAAAATCACTAAAACCGGAACTAATGAATTTTTCCTTATCACCCGGGAGAACGTAAGCAGAGACAGCTATTACAGGTGTTGTTTCAAATCCGGAAATCTGGTGGATCATTTTTAGTGCATCAAGGCCGTTATACTCCCCTGAAAGGTTCATGTCGATCACGATTAAATCGAAATTATAAGATTTAAATAAAGGGATAGCTTCTTCAAAACTGACGGCAAATTTAATATCATTTAAATCCTTCATCTGAACTTTAAATAAAATTTGCGAATCTATCTGATCCTCTATATACAAACAGGTGATTTTGCTTAAATCAATCTGCTTGCTGGGTTTTGCCGGAGGTGGTTCAGGCTGAGGCTCAAACTCTTCCAGCACCAATTCTTCGGCGGTTTCCTGTCCCCCTTCCCACTTTATTCCTTCCTCCAGCGGGATTGTTTTTACTTCAGGTTCATGTTTTTCATCTTCTTTTGCTTTTTTCCCTGGTAATTTATCTTTGGCTTTAACATGCTCTTTCTCGATTTTTTTCTGTTCAACCGGGAATCCAAACGGGAACAGAAATCCGTAGTCGAGCTTATTACCTTCTTTTACCAGGATTTCAAACCTGCCATTCAAAAGGTTCAATAATTTTTTTGAAAGGTTTATAGAAATTCTGGATACACCAAATTCTTTTTCGACTTTTTCTTTTTGAAAGATGGAATTCAAGCAATCAAGAAGATATTTAGATACGGAGGAATGCTGGTCGCGTATTGTAACCATAAAAAATTCCTCATCGAGCTGGTATGCGGAAAGGAATATTTTTTTCTCCCTTGTCAAACGGATTACCATTCTGATCAGCACTGAAAGGAGACTCATAAACTTATATTTATCGGTTTTAAATTCCAAAGATGAAGAAATTTTACCGTAAGCAAATTCAGTACCCCTGAGCCCGGAAAATTCTTCAATTTCCTTCTGAAGCTTTTCAACTATTTCGGTAATATGTACCTCTTCAAAGCTGATATCATATTCGTTCCTTTCCAACGATGTATATTCGGCAATGGTATTCAACGTATGAAGAAGGCTTGCGCGGTTCTGATTAATGATTTTTGCAGCTTCCTTCTGTTCGGGTGTTTTTGTCTGGATACTTTCCGTGAGTTCCTGTACAAATCCCAGTATTGCATTAATCGGAGTTAAAATTTCATGAAATAAGCTGGAGAGGAAAACCGGCGAGATGGTACCGGTACTATCATCTGAGGTTTCAGCTTTAGCAGGAGATTTAGCTTCATCTGCCTGCAGTTTAGCAATTATATTGAAAGAATCAATTTCATTTTTATAATCCAGAATGGGGGTTACATTCAGTTCGGCCTTTATTTCTTCTCCGCTGTTTTTTTTCAGGGTTGTGGAGATTGCTTGAGGATCTTTTGAATTTGATTGGAATATTAATGAATTGATATTGCCGCGTTCTTCATCAATTGTCAAAGTAGCGAATGAGGCATCGTTTAACTCTTTTTCAGAATACCCCAGCTTTCCGCCCACGGCGTTATTTGTGAGCTTGATAAAACCTGAGGCATCAGTAATAAATAAAAGATCATCTGTTTTATCAAAAGCAGATTTATAGAGCCGATTCTTTTTTTCCTGTTCAAACTTGTCCGAAAAATCCCTAATAATATTCAGGAAAGCATCTTTATCATTATATTTGATTCCTATCTTGCTCAGTTCAACTACTATTAAGGAGCCGTCTTTCTTTTTGTGCTTGAAAGGCCCGGTAAATTCACCTTCTTTTGAGGCATATTCGGATGATTCGAGAAGGCTTTGTATGTCTTCTGCTGAATAAAGATCAGTCAGATCCATTTGCAGAAACTGTTCTTTGTTATATCCGTAGAGAGATAAAGCAGATTTATTTACATCCAAGAACTTCAGATTATCTTTATCGTAAACGAAAATGGGTTCCGGATTTTTTTCAATAAAAGTGTTTATCATTTTTCCTCTCTGATTTAATTCACTTGAACTTTCTTCAATTAAGAGGGTTATTCCCTCGAATTGATTGCTGCACCCGTAGACTTTCTTCAAATGGCAGCATAAAAAGCCCTCCTGAAACTCGTGTCCCAAATCCGGCCGGCTGAATTCAAATTTAGTCTGTGATAAAGGGGAACTGATAAAATCGTCAAATTTAGCAGCAAAGTTTGCAGGAAGCTGCCTAAATGTGAATTTACCGGTTACCGGAAAATGAATCCTAAATAATTTACAAAATTCCTCCGTAGAATGTATTAAATTTTCTTCTCTGTTAAAATAAGCAAATGGGACAGGCAAATTTCCAATAATTTCATTAGCCGTTAGCTGCCCGGTTCTATCTGAAGAGCCTGAGCCGCTGATTTTCTTCTGGGTAATACCGATTACCGCCGTTACATTGTTATCGGCATCTCTAAGGGGAATTTCAATTGTTTGAAGGGAGCCTTGCGGAGAGAGCCCTTTGAAAGGCAGTCCTTCAATAATTAAACAATTTCCGGTCTGCTTTAAATAATTGTCAAGCGTCCAATTAAATTCCGCTAAATATGGAGCTAAAAATGAATTTTCCTCTTTACCTTCAACTTGTACCGCATTTGATCCAAGCGCTTTTGCTAAGTTTTTATTTACAAGAAGATAGATTCCTTCAGCATTACGGACCCAAAAAATCTCATCGAAAGTATCTATTGCAGCACGCAGCTTTTCCTTTCCTAAAAATGTAAAAGGATAACTCGTTTTTATTTTAGAAATAATCTCAATTATTCTCTTATTTCCGATTAATTCTTCGATTTTATTTAATTGTGTTCTTACTTTTGCAGCCTCTCCACTTTTAATATCCGGGCATTTTTTGGATAAAGTGCATAGTACGACCTGCTGATCTTCCAGGTTATAACAGCTTAAGATTATTTCAACATTAATAGTTTCACCGCTGCTGAGTTCCAAAGCCACCGGAGATGAAATAAAATTTAGATTTTCCAAGACGCTGTTTACAAATTTTTGAAATTTTTTCTGGGCAGGTTGGGAAAAGATTTCGAAAATATTTTTTGAAAGGGGGGGGATGTTTAAAAGTGATTTTGCTTCATCGTTAAAGAAGAATATTTCTCCCTGAGCGGAAAAGACAAGAAACGCATCCTTTATGGTTTTCCCCAAATGTTCAAAGAAACCGTTTTTTATATTTCTCCCTGTCACGGTGATTCCTAAAACTTAAGATTATTTTGAATTTAAAATATCTGAATAAAAAAAATTATATCAGAAATTTTCTGTATCGTAATCTATAAAATAATTCTGCGATACTCCCGGTTTAAAGTTCCTAAAAGCCAAGTTTAATGTTCCCCTTGAATCAATATCTACAACTTTTAATGCTGCAGGCTTAACAAATTCCGGATTTATATATAATCCGGATATCCCTGAAATAACATTGAAGTCGAGATCAACAAAAACTTCATCTGCAGAAATGCCGGAAGGATTGGAGATATGGAGAAAGATCCTTTTCCCTCCTTTAGTTTCTGCATTCACCTCAACACTTTGCTCTTTGGAAAACCGATCCTGAATTTCCGAAAAAGTCGTTATATAGAAATTTTTCTCTTTTAAATAACGGATTATATCGCATAAATTTTTTATTTGATAATCTTCCTCTAATGGAAATGAAAAGACAAATATATCATTCAGACATGAAATACTGTCTATATCATATTTATAGGGATCAGATTCGGCCGAATTATATAAACGGGATTCAAATAGAACAATTTTTTCTTTTCTGTTCCCTGAAAAATATTCAGGATTAATCCGGGAAGACTTAATACTTAATAAATAACCAAAGCCTGCTCTTCTAGCAATGCCCGAACTGTTTACGATATCATTTTCCGGCAAGAAGATACATCCGCGGCATTTATTTCCGGTAATCTGCTCAATTATATTTTTTGATTTTTTTAAACTATTGATTTGCAGGGAAGAATATTCCCGCTGGTTAATTTTGAGGGCAGTTTCTCCATATTTATTAAGATTGGCAACTATTCCTAAATTTTCGATGGATGTCTCAGGATCAATAAAAAACGTTGCCTTTAAATTTTCATCGGATAAAATCTTGAGTACTTTGTATATATTCTTAATTGAATCGGATAAAACGGGGGCTATAACAGCCTCAGCACTATATCCCGGCGGATAATTCCTTAAATAGGCAATCGGTTCACGCATCAGCCACCTTATTGCGTTTGAAAGGAACTTCTCAAAAATCATTTTATCTTCGTTAAGCCTAATCGAGCCTAAGTCAAAGCCAATCCAGACGACCCTCCCTTTTTCATGCACTCCGTAGGCCGCTGTAGACAAAAAATTTCCGCTGTTTTTATTTTTTCCCGTAAAACTTATTTGAAATTGGTTTTTGCTCTCCCTCAGCTCGGTTTTTTTAATATTTTCTCCGGAGATTTTCATTCTGTAGCCTGCCGGAATTCCCGAGGTTAAAGATATCCCTCCGCGGAAAACGGATATTTGATCCCCGGTATTTTTCTTCAGAGAATCATTCGTGGTATCCCCGGCAAGAGACATATTGAAAATTTCAGGGAGAAAAGATCTTCCGGGTATGATCGAATCATTTAATTTGAAGCCTATTTCACCTGATACGAACAAACTTCCCCCGCTGCCGATGAATTTTTTTAATCGATTGGCCTGCGGATCCGTCAGAAATATTCTTTGAGGTAGAATTATAAGCGAATATTGAAAATAACTTCCTTTTTGAATTATTTCATCGCCTATGATATCATAATTGAGCTTTGATCTATCTAAAAATTTTTCCCAACCTTTGAAATCTTCTTTTAAACTGCTGCCGGCCGGGATAATCATATTATTTAAATCGGAATAAAAAAGGGCGATTTTTGTTTGCTTATTAAAAAAAACTTGGAAGCTCTTTTCTGAAGGGATTAAATCGGCAGCCGAAAACGATCCGAATGATTCCTTGAGTATAAACAAATAAACTGCGACTGAACATATAAGAATTATTAAACCCCAAAAAATAACCAATATGAAGTTTATTTTTCGATGATAGACGGGATCAGAGGCAACTGAAATATCTTTCCGCAGGTTTAACGCCACCTGGTTGTCTCCTTTTTTTTGTCATCCTTCGGTGAAATGAACCCCTCCGAAGTATATTTTAAAAACTTAGATTTTATCTTCTTAGCCTCCTTCGGCTCCAGGCTGACATCCATCTGTTCTTTTTTTCCTGCAGAATCTTTTAAACTATCCAAATTCCGTTTGATTCTTTTTAAATCATCCGGTTGAACCTTTAAATCATCCGGAATTTCTTCGTTTTCATTTTTTGCCGGAGCAACAAGCTCGGCCTCGTACTTCGGCGGAGGCTGGATAATATTGCTCTTAACTCTGCGTTCACGGATTTTATAAAGGATATAAGCCCCGATTGCCAGGATAAAAGTAGCGGCAGTCGCAGCAAGTATAATTGTTGATAAAATGGGAATTAATTCCATTTTTTTTGCCCTCTTGATTAAAACTCTTTTTGAACTTCTTTAAGCTATTAAGCTATGCCTGCCCTTTCTATTTTACCCCAATTCATTTTAAAGCCGAGAAAT
>DATKLQ010000483.1:0-4138 GCA_035542335.1 Ignavibacteriaceae bacterium
ATTGAATTGTAAGTTTCCTGGTGGTAGTCCAAGAATTGTTGGCAATGTATTTGTCTCTAATCCTTTAAATTGCTCAGCCATGAAATACAATGCACCTAATGATGTTACTTCCGATTTATATAAAGAGGAAAAACTTGAAAATACAGAAGCAGAAGAGTCTAAATCGCCAGAAGAAGATTATAAATCAATTAGTAAAATATATTTTGATTTATTACAAAAGATAGATAGTGATCTTTCTGCAATTGGATATTTTGATAAAAATAAATTTTATGGAGAATATATAAATGTAATAGACAATTTTAAGGGTTTTATCAATAAATATCCATCATCTTTTTTATCTGCTACTGCAATTACCACTATTTTTCATAGCTTCAAACAGCTTGAGGAATATGAAGCAATGAAGACTTTTCTGGATGGAATAATTAATGATAATAAACTTTCTAAGTTCAGCAGCTTAGCAAAACGCTTCATTATAGATTATTATTCTATCCGAAAAAATTATATATCTGCAGTCACTACGGCAGACGAAATACTTAACATAACATCAGTTGATACCAATCTAATATGTGATGTCCTTTATCAAAAAGGTTTGATTTATTCTCATGACATGAATAATACAACCGCGGCAGTGGAAAGTTTTTCAAAGATTATTAAAAATTATCCCGATAACCTGCTCGTATACTTTGCTAAAAATGAATTAAGTATATTGGGGTATAATTTAGAAGAGAGCCAAGAGAAATCACAAGTTGCTGAACCATTAAAGTTTACAATGAGTAATTATCCAAATCCCTTTAATCCTGTAACAACAATCAATTATTCCTTGCCTAATAACGAAAAGGTTGTAATAAAGGTATATGATATTCTTGGAAGAGAAATAGCCGAATTAGTTAACGAAGTAAAGACCGCAGGAAGATATTCAGTAAAATTTGACGGAGCCGAACTTTCAAGCGGAATTTATTTCTACTCAATTACAGCCGGAGATTACAGGCAAGTGAAGAAAATAGTTTTAACCAAATAGAAACTCCATTTCAAAAACAAAAAGCCGGAACACCTGCTCCGGCTTTTTAATTTTAACTATTTTCGCTTGTATAATCCTATGTGAGTTTCACCTCGGAGGTGAGTCTCGCATTACTATTATCTTATTTTTTCTCCATTCTTTAAAAACGGTTCTGCTAATCCTTTTAAGGATCCGTCTGCTTCATAAATCGGTTCCGGTGAAAATTGGATTGCATATGCTCTTCTTAATTTATTCGTATGGTTCGCACCGGACCTGTGAAAAGTGGTGCTTGAAAAGATTACAATTGAGCCTGCCGGACAGTTTGCCGGAATTCCTTTTTCTTTTCCGAAATATCCCACACGATCCTGGAGCCTTCAACAAGCTTGTGCTCCACTTTATCTTTTGTTCCTGCAAGTGAATACGGAAGCAGGTAGACGGTTCCGTTCTCCTCGTTCACATCATCGAGAGGGATCCATGCGTTTACATACGGCTTATGTATATAATCCACATAACCCGAATCCTGGTGCCAGGTAAACTCAGCTCCTTTGGGATCCGTACCTTTAACAACAAACTGTTCCCAGAATAAATAAGCATCATTGCCGATTGTGGCTTTGCAGATTTCAGCCATTAAATCGCTGAATATAAAATTGCCAAGGTGAGGACGATCTTTATAAGCAAGAAAAACAAAATAACGGCTGTTCTTTTTGCTAAGACCGAGCACATCCGTTCCCTGCTTCTCCATCTCTTTGTTCTGTTCTTTGATAAGCTCCATGCACTCGCTGCGGACGATCGAAAGATCATCATCGGGGATAGCTCTTTCCGGAATGAAGAAGCCATCCTTCCTGTATTTTCTTTTCTGTTCCTCGGTTATCTTGATTCTATTCAGAACAGCCGGAAAAACAGAATAATATTATAAATAGAAAAGTAAAATTTTTTTTCATTTAAATACTGAAAAGTAACTTTCAAAAAATTTCTCCGGATCAACCTTTACCGCGATCTCATGTTTCCCCTTGGGTTTGGCTTTCCACTTTGTTAATCCCTGCGAATTCTTTTTCTGAATCTCTATTTTAACGGTGCCCTTCTCATAAGTACAGATATTTTTATTGAATATGGCCGCAGCAGCGAGCGGATCATGGAACATTACCCCGCTCCATTGAGCAAACCACGGTTTGACAAAGTCCAAGATCGGTTCAAAGAGATCATGACCGGAAAAATATTTCTTAAATTTTTTCTTCTTCATTACCACTTTCGATGTCACATCAAGCCCGAAAGAACGGTGAAGTTTTACCTTGGAGCCATATACAATTGCGGATGCATGATAGTCTCCCGAAGCATTCCATTCGATAGCGGGCATTTTTTTATTTTTTCTGAAGTAATTGCCGCACATAGAATAAATTCCGTTCAGCAGTGAAGGAATTTGGGGATCAATTGAAAAGAGGAGCCCGACATTTGTTAGCGGACCTATTGTAAGCAATATAATTTCCCCGGGGTATTTCCTGATTGTGTTTCTCAAAAACGGAATTGCCTCACCTTTGGGAAAACTTTTTTGATGATCCCATCTTTTTACCGCAAAAGCCTGCTGGGCTTTTGTCTGCTTCTGAGGGATTAAAAGCGGATTTTCGGATCCGGGGAAAATGGGAATATCTTTCCCGGCTATTTTACAAAGAACACTCGCCATCTTTGCTCTTTTCTCCGCTTCCGAAGTCACTGTAGTAATTCCAAGAAGTTCACATTCGGGATTTGCAAGAAGATAGGCAAGGCAGACTGCATCATCGATATCGGTGCCGATATCGGTATCAAGAAGGATTTTTATAGGCATGTTGTTCGATTGTTAAATTGTTAAATTGTTGTATTGTTAAACTGTTTTGAGGTAGTTTATTAGGCATGGATGCATGCCTGCCCCTCTCTTCGGGGATTGCAAGGATGCATGATTGCATGGATGCATGATTGCATGGATGCATGGTTGCATGGATGCATGTTCGCGAGAATGCATGCAGCCATGCGTATGTGCATACATGCAGTCATGCGTTAATCGATCAATCCCATTATTCCGGAGGTAGATTTTTCAGGGAGCATGATGAAAGAGTCTGTTAACTTAACGCCGATATTTTTTTCCGGATTTAAAAGCTTGAATATTTTACCCTGGTCGGAGACAGGCCAATCGCCGTAGCCCGGTGACAGTCTTTTATAAGAGGTGCCGTTTCCAAAATGATCATTAATATATAAATTCAGATCTTTAGCTGCCATTTCAGCCGCCCCGGCACCGATCCCGTTAAGCAGGTATGCTTCAAAAATATCTCCTTCCGCCGCTAAACTTTTAACTTTATTATCTAATCCGGGCCCGATGGTTACAATATAGACTACCACCTTGTCCGCTTTAAAATTTTTAGCTGTAATTTCTTTTTCCGTTTTTGAAGAATGGCTGGTAAAGATTTTTAATTTCCTGCTGTTGAAATGAATTTCGGATTCGTCTAGTTTCAAGCCTTCTTCATCGGGCGTAAATTCTACCTTAGTAAAAAGAGCTTTCGGATTAATAAGGTTTAGGTATTCTTTTAAAAAGTAGGACATAGTCTCCAGAAGGTGAATTCCGGATTGCCGCTGCGAAAGCGGATTGAACTTTAAGCTTGCCCCAACTTCCTTATAAAAATATTTGTAAATCTCAAAATCCCGACATATTAGTCTAAAATTTCTTTTTAATTCCTCCTTGCTGGGAATATTTTTCCATCTGCTCAAAATCCCGGAAAATCCGGCAATTGCCTCTTTGTCTTCTTTTTCTTTAGCTGAATCAATTTCCTGGAAGAGCTTGGGATTTTTTAAAATACTTTCAGTCAGTGCAATATAATCGATCGGATGAATTCTATAGATGAAGGGATCAGAAAGGAGTAATTGGGGATCATCCTGAATAGCTTTGAACGATTGCATTAAAGATTACCTGATATCTTTTTTTATTAATCTTTCAGACAGAAAGGGCATAAACTGCCACCTCATCCAAGAGCCGAGAGGGCCGGCAGCAGGAAATATCGGGACAAAAAATCCCACCGTTCAAAATTCCTGTCATTGTTCTTAACAATGGTTAATTTTTTTGTAAAATCCTTTAACTCCTCCCAATTTTTAGGAGGATGATTAAGATTCAATCCGGCT
>DATKLQ010000484.1:0-3627 GCA_035542335.1 Ignavibacteriaceae bacterium
TGGGAAGCAATAGCAGAACACTATAAAGACCAGCCTTGGGTAGCAGGTTATGATCTTATGAACGAACCGGCAGATCCTTCGGGTAAACAAGTCTTCCTTTATTACAAACGACTGCGGGATGCAATCCGGAAAATCGATCCAAAACACATTCTGTTCCTTGAAGGTAATACTTATGCTACTGATTTCAGTATGTTCACAGAAGTTTGGGATAATGTTGTGTATACCAATCATGATTATGCTGCCCCCGGATATATTCATGGGGGTGATTATCCGGGTTTTACGGACGGCAGGTATATTAATAGAGATACTCTCGAACAGGATTTCCTTAAGAAAAGTGAATTTATGTTCAGCCGTAAAGTTCCGCTTTGGGTTGGTGAATTTGGACCTGTTTATACCGGTATTCCTGAGAAAGATGAAATGCGATATCAAGTGCTTAAAGATCAATTAGCCTATTATAATAAATACAAGGTAAGCTGGTGCATTTGGCTGTATAAGGATCTGGGTCTTCAAGCCATTCTTCATCAAAAAGAAAATACTCCATATATGAAACTGGTTTCTTCTTTCTTAAAGAAGAAAAATTTACTCGGTGCTGATGCCTGGGGATCTACGGATAAAAATATCCGGCAGGTGATGTCGCCTGTTGAGGAGCTGTTTAAAAAGGAATTCAATGAATATAATCCGTATCCCAGGGGTCAGCAGGGAGAAATAAACCTGTTGATAAGACATATTCTTATAGCGGAAGCGCTTGCGAAGGAATATTGTAATTTGTTCAGGAATTTATCCGATGAAGATCTGCTTGCCCTCGCTCAATCATTTCGTTTTGAAAATTATGTGAAGAGGCAGCGGCTGGAAGATATTCTGACAGGCCGGGAAAAGTAAAATTTAAAAGATAGTTAATATGTGTAACGCCAAGCGTCGGGCAAGATATTATGCTTCATAAGTCCGTACAGAATTTATAATCAGGATAAATCTGGAATGCCTAACAGCAATAAGAAGTTAGAAATATTAATCCGGCAGCTCGATTGTGATGATCTCCGGAAGCGGATTAAAGCAATTGAAACTCTCGGTGAAATCGGGGACGAACTATGCCTTAGTGAGCTCAGATCCAGAATGCAATTAATGCACGATGAATATCAAGCACTGATTATCGCTATCGGAAAACTTAAAAGGTATTTGAATGTCAAATAGTGCCAACTTCATCGTTTAATTTGATGACTGCAGCTCTTGAAGCTTTCTGCTGAAGAACATATTGCCGGGAGAAAGCTCAAGGGCCTTTTTAATATTTTCAATCGCCTTAGCTTTATCGCCGGCTGCTTCGTAGGTTTGTCCCAAAGCGAAATAAGCTAAACCGGACTTCGGATACATTTCAACATTTAAATTGCTGAATTTCATTGCCGCATCATAATTTTTATCCTGGATAAGCATTTGAGTCAATTCTGCTAAAGAATTATCCTTAAAATTATATGAAAAGCCGCCGTAATATTGATCATATAATTTATGGTAAGTATTAACGGCTTCTTCAGCACCTTGTGTTTTAATTACATCCATTAAAACCTGCGAAAGCGTTTCCGGTATTGTAACTCCGTGATGACACGTTATACATTTTACCTCGACGATATCGTCTTTAAATTTATCAAAGTCATTAAGCTTTGAGAGATCATTTTTATTAATATCATTCGTCATATTAAGCATTATTCTTGCGACAAGCTTCGGGGTTTTATCATCGGAGGCATAATCCATAGAATTTGCTTTCAATTTATTTTCAGCATGGCAGAAATCGCACCTTGCCCCCAATCCCTCCGAAAAACTCCTCATTACTTTTAAAAGATCCTCTTTAGAGATTGTTTTTGGGAGTATTTTCAGGTTAGTAAATTTATCAGGCACCTGCGCAGCAAGCACCGAAGGAATAATCAGCAGCAATGCAATCTTAGAAAAAAATTTGCAGTCCATTTGAAAGCTCCTGTCAATAAATTAGGTGAATGGGAATATTTTTATTAGTAAAAAAGTAAAAGGTCAGCTAATATGTTATCATCAAATATAAAATTATCCTGATAATAATTTATCAAGTCCAACTTCTAATATGATTTTACTCAACTCCAATTTTCAACAATATTCCCAACATTCCAATATTCCAATATTCCAACATTCCAATATTCCCAACATTCCAATATTCCATGATTCTGTTTTCAGAACTCAATTCTCTTGAGATTAAAAGAAAAAATTTTTAAGTTGAAATGAGGGATGTAATAGCGATTGCCTTCCGATAAATTTAAACCGATTAGATATAAAATTTTATAGATATTTAGACCTGCCATGTGGCTTAATTACCGAAGGTTTAAATAGAAATGAATGAAGTTAAGTAAAAAATCGGTTTATATAAAAAGTAAAAGTAAGAGAAGAGTTAAGCTTACGAAAGTATAGTCATAAAACAATTAAATCTTATATTAGCTGTTTAAGAGATTTTGTTAGATATTTCCCTCCTAAGCACCCAAGCACTGCGTGCTTTTGGTAAAGGTTATATGAAATAAGTTCTTAATAATTTATTAAAATTTGGACTTGCCGGTAAATAATACATAATTATCATCATCCTTTAGGGACAAAATGTAAACAAACACATAATACTATACCTAAGGTCGAGAGCCAAGATGCCCAGTCTATATCTTTTTAAATATTATCCAATTAATGAATTCACTTTCGATGTAATTAAAACGGGAAGGGTTTGGATGTCTGACCCTGCTAATTTTAATGATCCGTATGATTGCGCTTTATCCCTTGATATGAAAAGTTATCATAAGAGAAATAATGATTTTCATTCGATTGTCAGAGATGTAATGTTGGGAAAGAGAGATAGAAGCGAAATCCCAATGGATAAAGCACCAATCCCCGGTTGGGCCATGAATGTTGCGAACGAGGAATTCAAGGATGAACAAAGTAAGTTTGGCGTATGTTGCTTTTCAGAAACTAATCTATCCATACTTATGTGGTCGCACTACGCTGATAATCATAAAGGAGTTTGTATTGAATTTGAGTTTCCTGAAAACTCACCTGAAAAATTTGATTTAAGTAAAGTAAATTATTGTAATGAATTCCCTAAGTTCACAATTGAAGATTATAGACATTTATTGAAAGAAAAGATACAAAACCAAATTAAACAGCTTATAACCGTGAAAGCAAAAGAATGGGAATACGAAAAAGAATGGAGACTTATACACAACGATAAAAATACATTCTACCCTAAAATATTAAAAATTAAGTCTGTTTTGCTCGGTGTGAGGGGTGATCAAAAAGTAAAATATGAGATAATTGACTTGCTAAAGGGCCGTTCATGTAGATTTGATCAGGCAACATTAGAATATAATACATTTAATATTAGACATTGTTTATGAAACATTATATTGCGCTTAAACTGTTCACCGGCCATCGCTCACTACTTGGTTGCGGGCGCGGCGTTTACTTCCTATAACAGCGAAAAACAATGACGCACACATCATTTAAATACCGTGTGCGAAGTCTTAGGGAGTGAACTCAGTTGATTTCGCTCCACCCAATCGATTCTCGAGAAATTGAAAATAATAGATCACAATAGGCGGCAATGTTTTCGCACACGTTAGTTATCATACTCCGCTG
>DATKLQ010000485.1:0-4567 GCA_035542335.1 Ignavibacteriaceae bacterium
TCTTGGGGGCTGGCCCGATCCGAATGTATCTATGTGGCCTAATGACGCTACAGGACTAAATACATTTGATTCATTTAATCTTATTATCGGCAATATGGTTTTCATTGCAAATGATTCTATCCCCGTTACTGATGAATCTGAAATCGAAAACCGGCCAGACTTAGATACATTATGGTATATTCAGAGCTCTTCGCTGCAGGGGGGTTTTATGGATCAGAATTCTGCCGGTACTGTTGATTGGGGATTCTACCCCGTTTTTGGTTACTTCAATGAATTGCAGGATTACCCGGCAATGAGCAACCGTCCGGATTCCTGGCCGGCAATGGGCTGGCCTTCCCGCGGTTATGAAAAAAAGTGGCCTGGCGAATGGAACGGCAGATTTGGAAGAGGCATTACTTATGCAGATCTCGAAGCTTACTTCGTGGCAAATGACGGCCAGGATCAGGAAAATTTACAGTCGGTTTCGCAAGTTAAATTCTATCCGCGCCCTGGATTAAAAATAGGCGATATTTCGCCTGATGATATTACTGTTCAGAAGGGATTACCATGGGGAGGATTGGGAATCCGGGTAGAAGTACGTGCATATCAATGGAATAACCTGCAGTCAAGAGATGCGGTATTTTTTGAATATAATATTTCTAATGTTTCCGATTATGATTTTGCTCGCTGCGTTTTCGGTTTTTACCTGGATGCTGCAAACGGAAATAAAGCACCGACCAGCGGACTTGAAGATCAGATAGGGTACTTTGATAAATTAGAAGATTTATCTTATACATGGTCTAGAAGCGGAACAGGTTTCGGGGGCGGCAAGCCGTGTGTCAGCGGCTGGGCTTTTTTAGAGAGCCCCGGCATGCCGACTAATACTCTGGACGATGATGACGATGGATTAACCGATGAAAAAAGAGATAATACCCCATCAACTATAATCGGTCCAACGGCTGGCATTACTAACCTTCAAAAATTCTTAACCTGGTATAATTTGAAAGAGAGTGAGCTTAAACCTCATTGGGATGCCGATGAAGATCAGGACTGGGATGACGGGATTGATGAAAATGGTAATGGAGTATATGAACCAAATGAATATGCAGGTGATGATGTCGGACTCGACGGAGTTGCGCCGACCGATCTTAATTACACAGGACCTGATGCGGATGGATCGGAATGCAACCACAAACCGGATTACCTTGAAGGATACGGATGTGAGCCTGATTTTAATGCCACAGATATTTCCGAATCCGATATGCTTGGTCTTACTTCATTCAGGATGTTTCCGCATCCTCAAACCAGTTCGCCTCAGCTTCGCTTCGATAAAGATGTGTATAATATAATTTCAAGAGATACTCTGATCGAATTTTTCGGCACACCTTCAAATCTATATTCCGCAATCGGTTCGGGAACATTCCGGTTTCCTAAGGGGAGAACGGAGCGTTATTCAATTTCCCAGATAAATTCTTATGATGATTTGGCAGGATTAAATGCAGCCGGTCATAAAGCACCTTCACTATATATTAAAAAAAGAGTTGTTCAGGGTATTTATGAAACCGATTACCGGTTTTCACAACCGCCGTTTCTCCCTACATTAACTGCTAAAGCATCCGACGGAAAAGTTTATTTATCCTGGGATGATAAAGCGGACAAGCTGACGCACGAGCCGTTGCTTAGAGGTGTAAATGATTTTGAAGGATATAAACTTTACAAGGCTACCGATAAATATTTCGCGGATGCCGAAGTTCTTTTTGATGCTTACGGCAATGCAGCCGGGAAAAAACCCATCTTTCAGTGTGATAAAATCGATTCCATTACGGGCATTCCGGCTTATACATATTTTAACGGCTTAGGATATAATCTTGGAGAAGATACAGGCCTAAAACATTACTATGTAGATGAAAATGTGCAGAATGGAAGAACTTATTATTATGCTGTTGTAGCATACGACTATGGAATGCCTGAATTCGGTAAAAACGGGGTAAGTATTCCTCCTACCGAAAACAATACATTAATTGATCTAGATGAAAATGAAGGTATCCGTTTTACCGGCAGAAATGTTCAGCTTGCAACTCCTCACCAGATCTCACCCGGATTCACTCAGCCTGATATTCTAATTAATGATCCCCTTAATTTGAGTGCAGATTATGAATTTGCCGTAAACATATTTAATTCCGATAATATTAAGGCTCATCATTCCTATAAAATTATTTTTAATTCAGATACAGTTGGGCATTCTATTACCCGTACGGGATTAAGCACCAGAGACAATTTTATAACAGCTACCGGTTATTCAATCTATGACGTTACCAATAACAATTCACTTGTTTATAGTGATAATTTTTCACAAAACAGCGGCAGCAATTGGATAAAATCAACTTTAACCCCCGCTGTGGGTGTTAATGTTGATTACTGGCATCCGAATTATACAGGTCTTACATCGGATGTTTTTGACGGACTGCAGCTTAGCTTTAAAGCTGCTGGTACTTCAGAAGCTAATGAATATAATGAAGCCGGCAGCGGATGGTTAAATGGTCATGGAATGATGGAAATAGGCGTTAATCCGGTTATATCTAAATATTTCGCATATGATTACGACATCGTATTTACCGATTCACTAAATATGTATTCGACTAAAACTACTGCAGTAAATTCAAATTTCCCGGTTAGAGATTTGAACAATGCTATCTTGAATCGTTCGCGAATTTTACTTGATCAGTCTTTTCCGTTTTATGTAATCAATAAATCATTACCCCTTGATTCAACCGGAAATTTTGAAAGGCTGGATTTACTAGTATACGATGCGGATAACAATAAGCAATATGACAGGGACAGCGAATATGTTTTTGCCGGATATTCGAAAGACGGAACTTTTAAAGGTACGATTTTCGGAATCAGGTTTCCGGTCAATGAAATGCCCCAGCCGGGCAGTGTCTATCATCTGGATTTTATCGGAGCACTGCATGATTCAATTATGTTTACGGTAAACGGGGAATCAGTTACGGAAGTTTCAAAAATAAACACGGGTATGGATAAAATACGCGTGGTTCCGAATCCCTATATAGTTACGAATACCATGGAGCAGGCAATAAGAAATACCGGCTTAAACCAGCAGAGGCAATTGCTTTTTACTCATATTCCGGCGCAAAGCAAGATTAGGATATTTACTTCCAGCGGAATATTAATCCGGGAATTGGATATTGATAATCCTTCGGAAAATGGAACTTATCACTGGGATATGCTGACCAAAGAAGGATTGGAAATAGCTGCCGGAATTTATATTTACCTTGTGGAATCAAAATTAACCAATGACAAAAAGATCGGAAAGTTTGCCGTAATCAAATGACTTAAGCAATCAATTCTTTGAGCATAAATAAATGTATTTATGAAATAATTTGAGAAAAGAAATATGAAATACTTTCTATTAAACAGAATAAAATTAATTCTTATCGTATTGATATTCTGCCAAATCATTGCTTACCCGCAAAAACCCATTCGTGTAGGTACTACGGCAGCAAACTTCCTGGAAATCGGGTTTGGTGCGGCAGGTGTATCTATGGGTGATGCCCAAGTTAGCCTTGGCAACGATGTATCGGCATTATATTGGAATCCTGCCGGACTTGCAAGATTGACAAGAAGCGAAGCAATGTTTGTAAGCCAGCCCTGGATTGCCGGTATAAATACATCCTTTTCTGCTATTGGAATTGTATTACCGGGTTTCGGTACACTAGGTGCCGGGGTTATTTTAATGGATTACGGAGAGATGGAAGTTACAACTATGGCAATGCAGGATGGAACCGGAGAAAAATTTTCTCCCAAAGATATGGCAATATATGTTTCCTATGCAAAAAATCTTACTGAATGGTTCTCTTTCGGTGCCTCCGGCAAAATTGTAAATTCAAATATCTGGCATCTTAGCGCAACTGCTATAGCATTTGATCTTGGAGTGATTATCCAAACGCCTTTCTTCTCTCCTACTGAAGAAGATGGTATGCGGATTGGAATGAGTATTTCCAATTATGGTACGCCTTTAAAATATGACGGCCTGGACTTATTAAATCCTATAGATATATCCACCGGTGAAGAAGGAAATTACCGGGATGCTTCCGGACAGTTCAGACTGCAGGAATGGGAGCTTCCTTTAATTTTCAGAATCGGTACATCTATTACTGCTTATAAATCGGATATAAATGAATTCATCGTCACTGCAGATGCGCTTCACCCGAATAATAATAGTGAGTCTGTCAACGTCGGTGGTCAGTATACTTTGACTATTCCTACCTTTGGAAAAATAAATCTCCGCGGCGGCTACAAAGCGCTTTTCATGGAAGACTCGCAGTTCGGATTATCCCTTGGCATGGGAGTTCAGACATATCTTTTATTTAACATTGGTCTGAAAGCGGAATACGCATACAGGGATATCGGTGTGCTGGGAAATGTAAATTCATTTGGAATAAGTATAATGTTCTGAGAAAAAAATAAATATGAAAATAGTGACTCATATTACGCAAAGGTAATTATTGAATAGCTCCGACATTTATGTCGGGGGGAAAATTTTTAAAGATTATAAAAACTAAAACAT
>DATKLQ010000486.1:0-2448 GCA_035542335.1 Ignavibacteriaceae bacterium
GATCAGCATGCAAAAAATATTTCAAACTATATGAAAAAGCTGAAAATAGTTCATCAGGGTAGGGAAGTAAAGGTCAGCCTTTTAATAGGTGGGCAAAAAAAATCCATAAGGGAAAAAAATCTTCAGAATATTGAATTTAAAGAAGCAGACATCATAGTTGGAACACATGCTTTGTTTGAGGAAGAAGTAAAGTTCAGGGACCTTGGTTTGATAATAGTTGATGAACAGCATCGCTTTGGTGTTGCACAAAGAGCAAAACTACAAAGCAAAGGTAAAACTCCCGATATGATTGTTATGAGCGCTACACCGATTCCAAGGACACTTTCAATGACTGTTTATGGAGATCTTGATGTTTCCGTAATAGATGAAATGCCTAAAGGAAGAAGACCCGTAAAAACTATTCTCCGGGGAGAAAAGAAGCTTCCTGATATTTATAAATTTATAAAAGATAAATGCAAGGAGAGATACCAATCCTTTATTGTTTATCCTCTGGTGGAAGAATCTGAGAAGCTTGAGCTGAAAGCAGCACAAACATATTATGAGGCTCTGAAGCAGACTTACTTTAAAGATTTAAGGCTGGGATTGATTCATGGCAGAATGTCCTGGCAGGAAAAGGAAGAAGCAATGATGCTTTTCCTTAAAAAGGAGTTTGATATTCTTATTTCGACTACGGTAATAGAAGTAGGTATCGATATTCCCGATGCCAATATAATACTAATTAATGATGCTCACAGGTTTGGACTTTCACAGCTTCATCAGTTAAGAGGAAGAGTAGGAAGAGGTAAGAAACAGGCATATTGCATTCTTGTTACAAAAGATTCTTATGCAGCGCTGAACGAAAAGTATGATATAAACCTTGAATATCTCTCCCATTCCCAGCTTGAAAGGTACAGATCAATTATCAGGTTGAAGACAATGGTGAGGCATAACGATGGCTTTGAAATTGCGGAAGTCGATCTTAAACTAAGAGGACCGGGGGATATTTTTGGGACAAAGCAAAGCGGGTTCCCGGATTTAAAGCATGCTGATATTACTGCAGACACCAACCTTATTATCGAAGCGAAGAATGCTGCATTCAAATTGATTGAAGAAGATCCTCACATGCAATTCCCCTCCAACATCTGCATCAGGAAAAATCTTTTAGAACATTATTCAGACAATCTTAAATACGCTACAGTTGCATGAAAATTTTTAAAATCTCTTTCCATTCCCGAGTTCATCCCCTAAAAATTTTTTTTCATTCACTTGACGTGAACCATTGATTAATAATTTTTTTTGTTTAAAGTTAGTAGTGAAAAAATTTTTTTGTTCAAAATGTTTTTAAATATCCTTGAGACACAGTAAAACGGAAGAGATGCTAAGCACAAAAAATGTTTTTCATGTTCTTTAAAACTATTGACTTCAAGTTTTTAATAATTATATTTGCAACAACTTTTTGAAGGAGAAAATATTTTATCGTCTCTCGTTAATGCTAAACTGAATGTTGCATTAACCTTTAATGTCAAACCAGTGGGAATCCATGGGAACAGCGAATCCTCCTCTGAAATATTATCCCCTGTTCCGAACGCAAGCTCAATTCAGAGTACTGAGAATAAAACTCAGCCCGGCAAAGCTATTGATACATATGCGGAGTGGGATACCTGGGATACAATAAATGCCGTAAAATCAGCTTTAGAGTGCTTTAACCCGGTTACTCTTATTGAAGCTGATCAATCGGCGTACAAAAAATTAATTGATCTAAAGCCCGACATAGTTTTTAATATAGCCGAAGGGTTTAATGGAGTAAGCAGGGAAGCTCAGATCCCTTCGATGCTCGATATGCTCGGTATACCTTATACCGGGTCTGACCCGTTGACTCTTACAACTTGTCTTGATAAAGCAAGGACAAAAGAAGTTTTATCATATTATAGAATTCCGAATTCTAGATTTATTTTAACCAATGATCTAAACCATGCAGATAACCTAAGCCTTAAATTCCCTTTAATAGTAAAACCTGTTTCCGAGGGCTCAAGCAAGGGAATTTTCTCTTCTTCATTTGTAAGGAATTATGAAGAACTCAAAAATGAAGTAGAGAGAATATCCGTTGAATACAGTCAGCCGGCTCTAATAGAAGAATTTTTACCGGGAAGGGAATTTACTGTTGCTTTACTTGGAAACGGGGATGAAACCGAAGTTCTGCCCGTAATTGAGATAAATTATGAAGAATTTCCGGATAATTTTATTCCGATATATTCATACGAAGCTAAATGGATTTTTGACACTAAAGAGAATCCCCTTGATGTATTCACCTGCCCTGCAAAGATAGACCATGGACTTGAGAATAAAATTAAATCTGTTGCTCTAAAAACTTACCAGGTTTTGCGCTGCAAAGACTGGAGCCGGATTGACATCAGGCTGGATGGAAAAGGAGAACCAAATATAATTGAAGTAAACCCTTTACCGGGGATA
>DATKLQ010000487.1:0-6081 GCA_035542335.1 Ignavibacteriaceae bacterium
ATTAACGACTTAAGATTTAAGATCAACTAATCTTCAATCCGAAATCCGCAATTCGCAATTAGAAATTTAAAATGAAAAGGCAGGCTTTTATCTGAACATGGCCTTTATGCTGCCCCATGTTCTAGTAGGAACAGAAAGAGTCGGTGAAGCTGAAACTTCTTCAGATTCAGATACGGTTCCATTATTATCGACTATTAAAAGTTTGTAAACAAAAATTAGATCACTTGCTTTATAAGTCGCTTGGTCAATATATGAATAATAAGAATTGCTGCCTTTGGGAAGGATAGTTGCGATGTCGGAAAAACCATTTGAAGGAGTTTTCCTCTGTATTTTGAAGTAGCTTACATTTTCTTCTTTCTCTGTTTTCCACCAGAGCTTCACATTTTCCCCTTCAGATTTTGCATTGAAGCCTTCGGGGAGGTAAGCTCCCGCAAAGATTAACAAAAATAATGCAAAAACAACCAATAATCTAGTAAGCCAATATTTCATGCTATAAATATATTTTTAAGGGAGAAGAATGTCAAGAATTTTGTAAATAAATAAATTTATTTTTTTTGCCCGCGGATCACAATCAGGCATAAATAAACAAAGCTGCTGCTGCAAGCAAATGGAAAAAGTTTATTTTAACTTTTCTTGCATTTATTTGCTAATAAAAATAATTTTCGTTTTAATCTTTTTAGATCTATGCCTAAGGAAAATCAAGAGCAGCTTCAGAAGGATATTGAAAAGAATATTACTACAAACCGGAAAGCAAGGCACGAATATTCCATTATCGATATCTATGAAGCCGGTATTGCTCTAAAAGGTACTGAGGTAAAATCATTAAGACTCGGTAAAGCCAACCTGGTTGACAGCTATGCTTCCTTAAAAAACGGTGAAGTATGGCTGGTTGGAGCACATATTAATGCGTATGAGCAAGGAAATATTAATAATCATGATCCCTTACGGGACAGGAAACTTCTTCTTAACAAGAATGAAATCAGAAGGCTGACCGGGAAAGTAAAGGAAAAAGGTCTCACATTAATTCCTTTAAGATTATATTTTAAGAACGGAAGAGTAAAAGTCGAGCTTGCCCTTGCAAAAGGAAAGAGGACTTACGATAAGAGAGAGACCATAGCCAAACGGGATTTTCAAAGGGATCAGGAAAGAAAGATTAAGTATTGAGTGAAGAATAGAGCTTTTGGAGTATTGGAGTTATGGAGTGTTGGGAATTGGAATGATGGATTGTTGGATACTGGATACTGGATACTGGATATAGGATACTGGATGCTGGATACTAGATGGAATCTCTGAAACTGGATACTAGATACGATTGTTCCCGTATCTGGAATCCGGCATCTGGAATCCGGCATCTGGTATCTTTGTCAGAAGTAGGCTGACATTATTCCAATATTCCATCATCCCAATATTCCAAAAGATCCAAAGATATTTATTAAATTATAATTATTGTTAAATAATAACAGATCAATTATTAAGCAAAAAAATACCGGCAGAATGAGCTTTCTCCCCGTTAAAGAACAATTAGAATTAATAAGAAGAGGCACATCGGAAATAATTCCCGAGGAAGATCTTTTTAAGAAATTAGAATATTCCCTCGAAAAGAATAAGCCTTTAAATATAAAGCTGGGCTGCGATCCGAGCAGGCCTGATCTGCATATCGGGCATTCGGTTGTGCTCAGAAAGCTTGCACAGTTTCAATCTCTCGGGCACCAGGCCATATTAATAATCGGGGACTTTACCGGGATGATAGGAGATCCCTCCGGAAGAAATATTACGCGTCCCCCTTTAACCCTGCGGGAAACAAGAGAGAACGCGAAATCTTATTTTGAACAAGCTTCAAGAATTCTGCAAAAGGATAAGACTAAAATAGTTTATAATTCGGATTGGCTTGGTAAGATGAGCTTTGAAGATGTAATTAAGCTTGCATCCAAATATACCGTGGCAAGGATGCTTGAGCGGGATGATTTTACAAAACGAATGAAGGCCGGCGAACCTATAAGTCTTCACGAGCTTCTCTACCCTCTCGCACAAGCAATGGATTCAGTAGCGATTAAGAGTGATGTTGAACTTGGCGGAACGGATCAGAAATTCAATCTGCTCGTGGGGCGGGATATTCAGCGGGAGCACGGAATGGAACCGCAGGTTATAATTACAATGCCTCTCCTTCCGGGCACAGACGGTGTGGAAAAAATGAGCAAGTCATACAACAACTATATCGGGATCTCGGAGCCGCCGGAGGAGATTTACGGTAAGACTCTTTCGATCCCCGACGATTTGATATACAGCTATTTCGAGCTTGGGACCGATGTTCCTAACGATAAGCTTAGAGAAATAAAAGATAAGCTCTCACGGAAAAATATAAATCCGAGGGATTTAAAAAGAGAGCTTGCAAGAACTTTGGTTGCAATTTATTATGACGATGAAGCGGCAGCTAATGCCGAATCCGAATTTGATAAAATATTCATAAAAAAAGAAATACCGGACGATCTTCCCGTATTTAAATTTTCGAAAAATGAAAATGAAATCGGTATATTAGATTTGATAGTTAAAGTAAACTTTGCACCCTCTAAGAATGAAGCAAGGAGACTTGTTGCCCAGGGCGGTGTTTATATCGACGGCAGGAGGATAGATGAGATTTCGGAATCGGTTAAGCTCGATAATGAAAAAATACTGAAAGTCGGAAAAAGAAAGTTCATTAAAATCATTAAACAAATTTATTGAATCAAAACATAAAGGAGATGAGAATTTGTATGTACCGACAAAAATTTTCTTTACGAAAGGGGTAGGCAGGCACAAAGAGTATCTAACTTCTTTTGAGCTCGCCTTAAGAAATGCAAACATAGAAATCTGCAACCTTGTAACGGTAAGCAGCATTTTTCCCACCAACTGCAAAAGAATAAGCAAAGAAGAGGGATTAAAAGAGATATCACCGGGTCAAATTACCTGTGCCGTAATGGCGCGCAACTCGACAAATGAACCGAACAGGCTAATTGCGGCATCAATCGGGGTCGCTCTCCCGGCAGATAATTCCATGTACGGGTATTTGTCTGAGCATCATCCATTCGGTGAAACAGAAAAGGTTGCCGGAGAGTACGCGGAAGATCTTGCAGCAACGATGCTCGCTACAACATTGGGTGTTGAATTTGATGCAACCAAGGACTGGAGTGAGCGGGAGGATATTTATAAAATGTCCGGCAAAATAGTAAGGACGTTCAACATCACCCAGTCCGCTGAAGGTGATAAAACCGGTATATGGACGACAGTGCTTGCAGCAGGAATTCTATTGCCTTAAATAAATCTTATGATCTGTATATTTTAGTTCCGGAAATTTTAAAGTCAAACTTGGTAAATTAATTGAATTTCATGGTTCTTACACGGGAAAATTAATTCTTTCAATTAAGAGTTTTTGTGAACCAATATATATTCTGGATTATCTTCTCCGTTGTTGTAATTTCCATATTTATTATTGATATCTATGTTACCGATAAAAGGCAGGGAAAAATTTCCTTAAAGAACAGCCTTGTTTGGTGCGGTGTTTGGATAACGGCTGCCCTCCTCTTTAATGTCTTTCTCTATTTTTATTTCGGCAGGGGACATATTAAAGCCCTGGAATTTTTGACAGGCTATTTAGTCGAGTATTCCCTATCGGTCGATAATCTGTTTGTTTTTCTTCTGATATTTAAAAAAATGAAGGTGTCCCCGGAGAACCAGCCGATCATCTTAAAATGGGGAATACTAAGTGCTGTAGTTTTTAGAATAGCCTTTATTGTAGTAGGGGTCGGATTGATAAGATTGTTTCATCCGGTTATCTACTTTTTTGCTCTCATTCTTCTTTACGCTTCTTACCAGATGGCATTCGGAGGTGATCATGAAGTTGATATAGATAAAAATCCGCTTGTAAAATTTTCCGCAAAATATTTTAAAGTTTACCCAAATTACCACGGCAAGCGTTTCTTTATTAAAAGAGAAGGAAAATTTTTCGCAACAACTTTATTTCTTACACTATTGCTGATAGAATCTACGGATATTGTATTTGCTACCGATTCAATTCCTGCTATTATTGCTATTACAAGAGACGAATTTATAATCGTAACTTCAAATATTTTTGCAATACTCGGACTAAGAGCATTATATTTTGCTTTGGCCGGTATAGTTGATCTTTTTGCTTACCTCAAATACGGAGTGGCAATTGTACTGGCTTTTGTAGGAATCAAGATGATGCTCTCCGATATCATAGAAATCCATATAGTAATTTCTTTAGCAGCGATTATTCTCGTCCTCGGTTCATCGATAATTTTATCAATTATTAAAAGGAAGAAAGAAACCAGGAAAGGAGAGAGAGCATGAATGCAAGAGAAAGATGGATGATGTTTGATGGAAGATGGAAAGGAGAATGGTTGAATAAATAATTCGTGCAATTAGTGACTTTAGTTCAAGTTCAGGTTCAAGTTCAGGTTCAAGAGCAGGACCATTAATCTTTCAATCTTTAAATCTTTCAATTTTTTAATATTTAAAAACTCTTTATCAAGCCGTAGCAATGTATAAGTACGGCAGCAAATAACCCGGCCAGCATAGGTTCCATCTCAAAAAGAATTGTACCTGTAAAATCATTTCTGATAAAATACCAGGTAATGCTAATAGAAACTGCCGAAATCATTTCAATTAGAAGAATCTTATGATTTATCTTTATCTTATTGTAATATGAGCTTATTACAGGCAGTATAATTCCTGGAATGCAGAAAGAACCGACTGTATACCAGATTTCGATTACCGATGGAATTAACCAGGCCAGGATTACGGAAACAACAGCAGAAAGGACGAGTCCGTAAACTGTATATGATTTTAATCTTTTTTCATCCCGGAACTTACGGATTCTGAAAATAAAATCCCGTCCGATTGTAGTTGCACTTAGAAACAAAAAAGAATTTGAGGTAGACATTATAGTAGCAAACAAAGCCGCATAGAAAAATCCTTTCAGCCCGGATGATAAAATCTTTTCGGCCAGCATGGGGTAAGCAAGAACCGGCCGCTTGAGATCAGGGAGAAGCGCTTTTGCATAAAGCCCGGTTGATGTAGTGAGGAAATCGAATAATATCCATAAGAAAATTGAAATAATAATCCCCTTCCTTGCAGTGCTGCCGTCTTTTGCGGCATAACATCTTTGATGAAATCCGGGGTCGGCGAATGTCCAGAGTGCAATTAAAAACCAAACAATTATAAAAACAGGCGAGGCGCCTCCCGTAAACTTCAGGTAAGTTTCAGGAAGACTTCCGGATAAAAAATCAAGACCTCCGAATCTTGACCAGGCAATAATAATGATCAAAATAAACCCGGCAAACATTATAAAAAACTGAATAACGTCGGTATAAACATCCGATCTGAATCCGCCTTTAAATAAATATGCTACAGAAAGAATAACTGCGATTATTAAACTGACGAGCATCCCCGTGCCGAAGATGAGAGAAATGAGATTGCCTGTCATAAGGACATAAGGCGCCGGAGAAACCAAAATAAAAACCAGGGCGGCGGAAAGAAGTCCGGCTTTTTCACCGTATATTTGGGATATCTTATCCGGGATAGTAAACAGGGAGGCAAGCCTGATTTTCTTTGCAAAGAAGAGAGCAAAGAGGAGAGCAAAAATATAATAAGGCAATCCTTGTGTAAACCAGGCCAGCAGCCCATACCTGTAAGTAAACTCCCCCACCCCGAGTATACCGCCGTACCATGTAGCTACATTTGTTAAGATAAAAAGAGTGAGCGAAACCTTTCTGCCGGATAAAAGATAATCATCGGCTGAATACTGATCTTTTCTTCCCGCAAAATATCCTACCAATAGGACGGATAGAAAAAAAAGAAAGATTATCAGTAAATCAACGGGAGTAAAGGTTACCATATTTAATTACAAAATTGCAAGATTACAAGATTTCAAGATTTAAACAGAAATAAAAAAAGGAACTTATCCTTCTTATTTTTTTTAATTCAAATTGAAAAATAAGGAAAGATTTTGATTTACCTGATATTTTATAAGTACCCTTGAAAGAGATCAAATTATTGTTTTAGAGGAGATTATTTTTCATAAGG